>JBARZO010000221.1:0-8302 GCA_049650165.1 Rubrobacteraceae bacterium | reverse complement strand
GCTGTTCTATCTCCGGCCTGGAGAGTAGCCGGTGATCGGCAAGGTCCTTATAGCGAACCGTGGTGAGATCTCCTTGCGCATAATCCGGGCCTGCCGCGAGCTTGGAATCCGAAGCGTCGCCATCTACTCGACCGCCGACGCCGACTCCCTACACCGGATGCTGGCGGACGAAGCCATCTGCATCGGCCCGCCCCCCGCCACCGACAGCTACCTCAACATCCCAGCCATCGTCTCCGCCGCCGAGCTTACCGGCGCGGACGCTATACATCCCGGCTATGGTTTCCTGGCCGAGAACGCCCGCTTCGCCGAGATCTGCGAGCGCGTCGGCGTCAAGTTCGTCGGCCCGTCCTCCTGGGCGATGTCCCAAATGGGTGACAAAGCGACCGCCCGAAAGGTAGCGGCCGAAGCCGGGGTTCCGATCACTCCCGGCAGCGACGGCCTGTGCAGTGACGCCGCCGCCGTAAAGCGCACCGGGGCCGAGGTCGGTTATCCGGTGGTCATAAAAGCCAGCGCCGGTGGTGGTGGCAAGGGAATGCGCGTCGTGTACAGCGAACGCGAGGTGGATGCGGCTTTCTACGACGCCGCCCGGGAGGCGGGGGCGAGCTTCGGCGACGGCTCCGTCTACGTGGAGAAGTATCTGGAGAAGCTGCGGCACGTCGAGATACAGGTTCTGGCCGACTCGCACGGAAACGTGGCGACTTTCCCGGAGCGAGATTGTTCGGTGCAGCGGAGGTACCAGAAGCTGATCGAGGAGTCCCCGGCCCCGGGTCTCCCGCACGATGCGCGAGAAGGCATGATGTCCGCTGCGGAATCTCTGGTCGAGAACCTCGGCTACGAGGGGGCTGGCACGGTCGAGTTCGTCTACTCGGAAGGCGAGTTCTACTTTATAGAGATGAACACCCGCCTCCAGGTCGAGCATCCCGTCACCGAGATGGTCAGCGGCGTCGACCTCGTCGCTGAGCAGCTACGGGTAGCCTCGGGCGAGCGGCTCGAAAACACCGGCTCGCAGGACGCCCGGGGGCACGCCATCGAGTTCCGGATCAACGCCGAAGATCCCCGGCGTAACTTTCTGCCCCAGGCCGGCAACGTAGATTTCTACAATGCTCCCGGCGGCCCCGGCGTCAGGGTGGATTCTCACCTCTACACCGGCTATCGGGTTCCGCCGAACTACGACTCGCTGCTGGCGAAACTCATCGTCCACGCGGCGGACCGGGATACCGCCATCCGGCGCGGGGAACGGGCGTTGGACGAGTTCGCCCTCGTTGGTCTGGAGACGACGCTGCCGTTGCATTTGGCCGTTTTGGAGGATGAAGAGTTTCGGCGGGGTGGGGTGACGACCAGCTTTCTGGAGGAGCGGGAGCTCAGGATCGAAAAAGGCCTCTTGCGTTTCGCAGGTAACGGCTCGCCAGCCGGCGTACCTTCTGCATCCGCTTCCTAGGCGGTCTGTGAGTTTCTTCCTTTCGAGGTGGGTCGGGGTCTGTGCCGATGCGGTCCATCCTCTTCATCCACAGCTCGCGCACGAGGACGTGTAGCGCCGCCACCAGCGGCACGGCCAACAAAAGCCCAACAAAACCGAAGAGGGTGCCCATGATCAGGAGTGAGAACACCACCACCGCCGGGTGCAGCGACACCGCCTGGCTCATCACGATAGGTTGAATGAGGTTGGATTCTATCGCCTGGATCACGAGGTACAGCAGGATCACCCAGACGGCTTTGAGAGGGTCTCCGCTGGTCAAACCGAGCAGCGTCGGGGCTATCACGGAGATTACCGGCCCGATAAACGGGACGAAAGAGATAAGTCCTGAGAAGAGCCCCAAAAGCACCGCGAACGGTATCCCGATGATCGAGAGCGCCACCGCCGAAAAGACCCCGATGATGGTCATAGAAGTTAGCTGGCCGAGAAACCACTTCTGAACGGAGTGGTACATATTCGCCAGGATCTCCCGTGTCCGGGGCCGCCACCCCGCCGGGAAAAAGGAGACGAACCCCTGCACCAGCGGCCGCGGGTTTATGACCAGGTAGATCGTCGCTATGAGCGCCACGAAAGCCAGGGAGACCCCATTGGCCAGGCTGCCGCCCAGGTCGGCGACGACGGAGAAAGCATCTCCCGAGAGAAACCCTCGGATCCGCTCGAAAATGTCGGCGGGAGCGAGTCGGGGACCGAGGTCTATCCCGTACGCTTCCTGAAACCTCGAAAGCAGCGCCTGCACTTCGGTCACCAGCCCGGGGAGGCTCTGCACGAAATCTTCCGCCTGCCTCGCCACGGTATCCGCGAGCGCCAAGCCTACCAGGTAGATCGTCAGCGCCGTGCCGCCCAGCACCATTAGTGTTCCCCATCCCCGTCCGACGCCCCGGTGCTCCAGGTAATCCACCGGGCCGCTGATGATGATCGAAAAAAGAAGCGTCAGTAGCAGAACCAGGACTATAAGCGAGATCTTATACACGAGGTAGCTCAGGAGCAGGACCGCGAAGACTAAGCCGATCCCGACGTATACTGTTCGTCCTCTTGAGGCTTTATCCGACTCCGGCACCAAATCTCCTTATCGGCTCGTTCTGGAATGCTATTCTACTCGCTGTGCCGGACGTGCTATCGTTTAGGCTCGGTCCACTAACTAGAGGAAGGGCTTTTGGCGGGAAAAGCCACGCAAAAACATGATGAAGAGCGTCTGACCTTCGGTGGGATGGCCCGTTGGGACGGTCTGGACCTGTTTGGTCCCAGCTACATGAGCATCGCCTACCGCAAAGACGGCAAAATCCGGGTAAAGGTAGAGCCTTCTAGTGTGCAGGAGATCTCGAACCCCACCCTGGAGCGAATCTCGCACTGGCCGGTGATCCGATCCTTCTTTTTCTGGGGTCGTCTCGTCGTGCAGCTCCTAGGCTCCATCTGGACCCTACTCTTTTTCGTCGCCACCATAGCCGTTCTCTGGCTCTTCGTTAGGCTGCTGGAGTTTGGAAGCAGCGAGGGCGGCCTGGGCGGCGTGATGGGCTTCTTCGCCGAGTTTCCTATTCTGCCGCTACTTTTCGTCTTCTTCGCCGCAATGAAATTCACCTCCATCGGGCGCTACCACGGGGCCGAACACAAAGTCGTCGCCGCCTACGAAAAATACGGCGAAGTGACGGTTGAAGGAGCGAAAAAGAGTAAACGAGTTCATCCCCGCTGTGGCACGAACATCCTCATCTACATAATCGCCGCCGCGCTCCTGGACCCGCTGATCGGCTGGGGCGGCTATGCGGTACTGCAGTTCATCCTGATCTCCGAGGCTTGGTATGTCTTCGGCAAAACACGCCCCTCTGTAGCCATCGGCAACTTTCTCCAAAAATACTTCACCACCACCGAACCCCGCCGCCCCGAACTAGAGGTCGCCGTCGAATCCCTGAATCAGCTTCTCCAGGCTGAAGAGAAACAAGTCCAGGCTGAGGGAGTGCCTTCGACCGTCCGACCCTAGTAGTTCGGCGGCGAGTAGATGTTCAGGGTTTCGAGGGGAGACTCCCCGGTGTTGGAGACCTCGTGCGCTTCCCCGGCCTCGATAAGCAGTAGCGCACCCTCTTCAAACTCTCTTTTCTCACCTTCGACAACCGCCTTCCCAGTCCCGGAGATAACGTAGAGCCACTGGTCACTGCACTCGTGGCGGTTGTTCGGACCGCCGGTCGAGCCTCCGGGCGGCAGCACCATCGTGGCGGCCTGGGCGCGTTCCGTGCCGATTAGTAGCCGGAATCCTTTCTCCGGTTTGATCTGCAATAGTTTCATGTGATGGCTCCTCTTCGGGATAACGCTTGTCTTGCAAAATCTGCTGCTAGTCGAGGATCGAATGTCAGGGTCACCAGGCAAGGGGTTCATGCGAGGTGAAGACGTCTTCGGTAAATTGCTCGTCGAAGTAAATGTCTTCTACCTCCAGAGTGTGAAAGTCCGCGCCATTGAGTCGTGAGGCACAACGCAGAAGTACTCCGCGTTCAGTATCCACTAAAAATTCGTATTCGTCCGCTCCCCATCCTAGAGGTTCAGAGTCTTGGTCGTCGTCTGTCTCCCAGTTCCATTCCGGACCTACAACGCCTACCAAACGCACCGCCTCCCGGCCGGTTTTGACGGTTGTGCCAGTGACCCTTAGCTCCAGGCTGCTCGCGAACGATGGAATTCCGGGGCCATCGGGATTAAGCAGGTACGTAGCCCAGTAAGTGTCGCGAGCCAGCGACAGCCAGAAAGGTTCTTTCTCAGGACGCGATCCACCGGTGCGATGATCCAAAATCCCAAGTGTACCGTCCGGGTTCGTTGTTCGACCATCCCAGGCATGAACGTCTACTACGTCACCAGGATGAATGCTCCGTGACAAGTCGAGCTCAATGCGATAAGGTGTGCCCTCGCTGTAAAACCGTCTCCATTTGGCTTCCCAGGCCTTAATCCGCCACTCAAAAACGCCGTCGGGCTCATCATGCCCGAAAGTCTCAAGCGATTCGGAGATCTGCTGGAACCCTCGTATGCCGTCTAGCTCCTGCTCTACAGCTTCACTCTGCTGGTATCGTTCTCTAAGCGCCTTGATGGTTGGGCCGTATCCCCGATAGTGCAGTGCGGCTCTTACGGTCTCGTAACGTCGCCGGGCAGTGCGCATTAGCTCTAGCACCTCTTCGGGGCTCATCGAGTTTTCTCCTCTACCATAGCTTCTCGTAGAGAGTTTACTCGTTGCTTACGTACCCCTCGAAAAGGACTTCAAAAGCCAGTTCAATAAGCCGCAGCCTTCATCCTGTGGAGCCGAGCACCAGTACGAACATGCCGGAGAAGGCGGCGAATCCTAGAACGGCGGGCCGGAGCCAGCGTTCGTCGAGCAGGCTGGCTATAAAGCGGCTGGATAGGAGACCCAGGATCAGGGCGGGCAGTAGCTTGAGCGCCAGAACGAAGTGCCACCACAACACGTTGCCGGTTACGGCGAGTACCGCCAGCGACATGAGTATCCCGACCAGGAACGAGAGAGCCAGGGTAGAGCGGAGCTTGGGACCCGAGCTGCGTTGGTTTATGAGGGCCAGTGGTGGGCCGCCGAGCGCCGCGGCGGTGCTCATGATGCCTGAGGCCAAGCCGCCGGAGAGCTGCGCGATCCTGGTCGGATGGAAGCTCGGGCCTATAAAGCTCGTTATGACCGCCGCGATGATGAAGATCCCCAGGAAGCGAGCCAGGGAATTGTCTGGAACGATCGCTAGTAGTCCGGCCCCGATGATGGTTCCGGGGACTCGGCCGCCGGTGATCCAGGCAAAGGCCGGCAGGTTGATGGCTCGACGCTCGTTTAGCGCCATGAAACCCGTCATGGGGATCGCGAGGCAGAGTATGGTTACTGGTACGGCCTCGGGACGCACGAGCGCCAGAGTAGGCACGGCGGTTAGGGAAAACCCGAAGCCGAGGGAGCCCTGGATGACGGCCCCCGCGAACACGGCCAGGAGGGCGAGAAGGATACCTGTTGTCAACCTTCTCGCCTCCCGAAAACTTTAGACTTGCTCGGTGGGCATTATGAGGATCTCGTTCACGTTCACCCGCTGCGGCTGGGTCACGGCGTAGGATACGGCGTTGGCGATGTCCTCTGCCTGAAGCGTCTCGATGCTCGTGATAGCGCTGACCCCCTCCTGGGCTTCCTCGTCGGAGATGTGGTCCGGCAGCTCGGTGGCTACAGCGCCCGGCTCGACGATCGTTACCCGGATGCCGTCTTCTACCAACTCGCCCCGGAGCGCTTCGGAGACGGCGTTAACGGCGTACTTGGTCCCCGAGTAGACGCCGGTTAGCGGGTTGCTCCGACGCCCGGCGACGCTGGAGATGTTGACGATGTGGCCGGAGCCCTGCTCTTTCATTATCTCTATCGCAGCGTCCGTGACGTAGAGGAGTCCCAGAACGTTTACGTCGAACATCTGGCGCCACTCGTCCGAGAGGCCTTTCTCTACTTTGGAGAGGAGCATCACGCCCGCGTTATTTACGAGGATGTCCACGTGGCCGAACTCTTCGTTGGCTTTGCGGATCAGGTCGTGCGCCTGCTCTTCGTCGGTGACGTCGCACTGGACTACCATCGCGCGCGTCCCGTCAGACTCTATGCGCTGCTGGAGATCCGTGAGCCGCTCCTCCCGGCGGGCCGCTATCACGACGATGGCGCCCTCTGCCGCCAATGCTTCCGCCGTCGCCTCGCCGATACCGCTCGAAGCGCCGGTTACCACAGCTACTTTGCCATCAAGTTTCATTATTCTTAAACCTTTCTAGTGGCTAGATACGATCATGGATGGTACTCCACCGCAATCAGATTTTCTCTGTCTTAATTCACACGGCTACTGCAGCCTGGGCTACTTCCTGATCTTCTGGGGAAGAGATGCGGAGGTAGGCCAGCGTCCAGTAAGCGTGGAAGAAGGTTCCGAGGGCTGCAGACGCCACGATAATTATCGGGAGCAGGATCACTCCCGCCACAACGCCGGTTACTATTGCGGCCGTTGCGAACTCCTGAGTCGCCAGAATTATTGTTGGCAAAAAGAGGACGAGCCCGATGATCAGGAGCGCCAACACGAGCGCTATTCCCGCTGCTATCGTCAGCCCGATCTGTATTAGCCAAACCAGCAAGCTCTTGCCGAGGTTCGCGCGGAAGAGTCGGAAGCCGCCGCCGAACGAGCCGATGACCCGCTCTCCCCGCACCACGATCTCCCGCAGCGCAAACTGGGCCACTATGCTCAAGGCGACGAAGACGACGACCATCAACAGAACCCCTGCTAATCCGCCTAGAATGCTTACCGAGACCCTGGCACCGGTCGATTCTGTCAAAAGAAAAACTCCCCCGATAAGCAGCGCGAACGGGATGACTATAACGACAAAGAGCGCCAGCCCGATCAGGAAATACACGATGTAGTAACCGAGCACCCGCCAGAAACTGGAAGTACCTCCTCGCCAGGTTGAAGAGAAGCGCCGCGATTCGCCCCGGTCCAGGGCGTAGACGCTGCTCGCCAACCCACCTTGAGAGATCAAAGAAAGAATGATGAAGGCAAGAAAGAGCAAGAGTCCCAAGAGAACCAGACCCACGATGAGCGCTGTTTCTCCGGCGGGAATTTGCGCGCCAAAAGAAGAAGCGCCGGATTGTTCTAAGTCGAAGTCGTCGGTGTTGAAGCTTCCGCCACCGCCCCCCGAGGGTATGTTGGCCCCGAAGGTTCCTCCTGCGAAGAATCCGAAGAACCAGAGGTAACGGTTCCGCAGCGTTATCCGGAAAGCGTCCTTGATGAGTTCTCCGTAGCTCACGCTTGCCTCCTTAGCACCCAGGTATCTTTCATCTTGCCGCCGCTGGAGATGTTGACCACGTGCTTGCCGGGGGACGCGACCCGTGAGAGGCAACCGGGGATCATCTCGACCACGCCGGGGTCTTCGGGGTCCGGGGCGAGAGCCAGCATCCGATAGTCGGCGTAGGAGTCGCGCAGCAGAAAACCCTCTTCGTCTGTCTCACAGAGCACGTGGGTCGTGAAGTCTATAGTCTCCTGGGCGATGTACTCGACTGGGTTCGACTTGACCATTTTGCGGAACTTTTCTACGGACTCCTTAGATTCCTCCGGACCGATCATGACTTCTTTACCGCCGTAGCCACCCCGACTCTTGACCACCAAATCCGCGAAGTGGTCCATGACGTAGCGGTAATCGTCCTCGACTGCCAGCGACCAGGTGCGGGCGTTGTCTATGAGCGGCTCTTCGCCAAGATAGGTCCGAACCATCTCCGGCACGAACGCGCCGACGCCCTTGTCATCTATGATCTCCGAGTTCGGCGCGAAGAGGACGTGAACTTTTCCTTCGACGTGGCATTCCAGAAGACCGGGGATTTCAGCGTAGAGCCGGTCCTCGTCCACCCGCTCGTAGATGACGTCTATTTGCCGTCCGGTAGGTCCGTGCATCAGGTATCCGGCGCCGTTTATTTCCAGCTCTTTCGTCTCTGTGAGCACCGCCTCCATCTCTTCGGCGTAGATGTGGTGGTCGAGGTAGAACTGGTCGTCGGGGCCGCTGGAGACCACGGCGAGCGTTGCTTCCGGGCCTTTTGGGGAGGCGGCCCGCAAGGAGTCTCCGAGGCGCCCGAGCCAGCCGTCGAGGGCGTGTACCGGGAGTTGGTCGTGGGAGTCAGGGAAGAATACTTCGCGGCTCATCTTGCGGCGGCGGGTCATGGCGGCGAGGCCGACGGGCATCTTGGCGTTCTCTTCTATGACCTGGTATTCCCAGCCGTCGTTGCCTTCTACCGCCACGACGTCGAAGGAGATCTGACGAACCGGCACCGGCCCGAAGCGGTTTTTCCACGAGGTCTCGTAGAGGATGCTGCTC
>JBARZO010000220.1:0-8516 GCA_049650165.1 Rubrobacteraceae bacterium | reverse complement strand
CCGGAGAACCCTCTCCAAATACTCGTCTTCGAGCGCCGAAAGCGGTTCTAAACCTCCAATTTCCATGTAAACGGCGGCTGTTAAAGACATGGATGCGCCACTAAACTGCCAATGTTCCATAACACTGGTATTAGTGTCGCCATGCTCCGCGAGTAAGTCCTGGTGGCGGTTATTCCCCTGGTTGTGACGCCAAAGCGCCACGTTTTCCGGAAGACTTTTCTCTTCAGTGAGTTCTATGCGGCCCCCTATAGCGCGGGCTCCGCGGGCGGCGTGCGCGAGTTGCGTAGACAGCCAATCCGGAGCAACGATCGTATCCGCGTCGGTCGAGGCGATCAGGCAAGAAGGCCTACCGACGTTTAGTAGGCGTTTGCAAGCGAGGTCCATGCCTACACGCCGGGCGTGTCCAGCCCCTTCTACCGTACCTTCCAGAAAATGAAGTCTGAGCCTTGGATGTACGTCAGAGACTTCGCGGGCGCGGAGCTCTGTGTTGTCCGTACAGTTATCGAGCACCAGGATCACTTCGTACTCATCCGGCGCGATGCTTTCCTGGGCTGCCAGTGCTTCCAGGCAAGCGCCGACCAGTTCTTCTTCATTGTGGGCCGGAACCACGACGGAGACTTGCAGATTCTTTTCGGGCGGGGAGAGCAAGGTCAAGGTAGTAGGCATCCCGATTCAACCAATTCCCGGCCCTTCTCGTAGTCCTCGTCGCAGCCATGTGTCAGGACGCCTACGCAGACATTCTCCTGCCCGTACCAAACGGTGAAAGCGCCATCCCCGTGATCCACGAGGTTTGCCGTGTCCCATCCGTCACCCCAGGCAACATACTTGAGGGTGTGCCCCCCGATGGTGGACCAGAACCCGGGGGCCACGTCCCAGGCCGCTTCACCTCCTGCAATAACGGTTCCAGCTACCCGACCGTGGTTCAGAGCCTCGCCCCAGTGCTCGACGTGCAGATGACGCCCGGCGGACTCATTGTAGGCGTAGGAGATATCGCCGACCGCGAAAATCCCCGGTTCGTTGGTACGCATCGAGGAATCTGTCACGATGCCGCCCTTGCCGACCTCCAAGCCCGCTTCTTCAGCCAGCCCGGTGTGCGGACGGACTCCGACCCCGAAGAGCACCGTATTCGCCGCTATGGAACCGCCCTCGAAGTTGACGTCGAAGCCGTCGCTAGTGCGTTCGATGCTCTCCAAGCCCGTGCCGAAGTGTGTCTCAACGCCGTAGTTTTCAAGCCAGGAGAAGATGCGGTTTCCGACTTCTTCACCCAGACGGGCTTCTTGGGGGATGTTTTCGAGGCTGACCATAGCGACTTCTACGTTCCGCATAGAGAGTGACGCCGCCGCCTCGCATCCTATGAACCCCGAACCGATGACCGCCGCCTGGTTACCCTCTTCGATACGTCCCTGGAGGCGGGCGGAGTCCTCTAAAGTTCGCATCACCAGGATCTCCGGGTCATCAGCCCCCGGGATGGGGAGTCGCAGCGGCTCGGAGCCGGTGGCGAGGACACAGACGTCGTAGGAAAATTCGCCATCTTCGGTCCCCACTATCTTCCGGTCGGGATCCAGGGTCGTTGCGTCCGTAGAAAGATAAAGTTCAATGCCGTTCTCTGTATACCAGTCACGGTCTTGTATCGGTAGTTCGTCGCGGGGGATCTCACCTCGCAGGTACTCTTTGGTTAGTGGGGGACGGCGGTAAGGCGGGTAAGGCTCTGAGGCCAGTATCTTGACGCTACCACGTCCCCCTGATTCCCGATAGGCTTGGGCGGTAGACAGGCCCGCGGGTCCGCCGCCGACTATAACGATGTTTTCGTTGTGGCTCATGTAAGGTCCTCGAAGAGATCCAACCGGTACTCCGCTTCTACGATGGTTTTCACATTTGTCAGGTTCGTGTTACTCGCCAGCAACTCGTGTACCTCGTCTCCCTGCAGTGGATAGGTGCGAGTTTCTTTGCGCCAATGGACGGCGAGTAGCATGCCGTTTGGAGCGAGCGCATCCTCGAATACGTCGAGAGTTTTTAGCATTGTGTTTTGTGGCAGGTAGTAGAGGACCTCGGAGGCCAAGATCAGGTCGAACGGGCCTTCGGGCATCTCTTCCGGTAGGGTTCTCTGTTCCAAGCGGACGTTGTCCCAGCCGGATAGTCGCCGGCGGGCAAGCTCCACAGCACGTTCTGAGGTGTCTACCGCCAGCAGTTCATCGCAGTAAGGGGCGAGCATTTTGGTGAAGACCCCAATTGATGCGCCCACCTCCAACGCCCGCCGAAACCTGCGTCCTTGCAAGACTTCCAGAGTCTGTTCGTACTTGCGGCGCTCGTACTCACTGGTCGTGAATTCCCACGGGTCGGGGGACTCTGCGTAGAGTTTATCGAAGTATTCACGTTTCAGACGCTCTCTCACGAGCGAGGGTTTCTATCCTGGATAGCCTGACGCCCGGCGCGGGCGAGTGCGGGCTCCAGCCGGTGCTGGAGCAGAAAGACCTCCAGGTCTCGGCGGGCCCGGTCGAGGTCGCTGGCGGTCGCGAATGGGTGCGAGCCGGTGGCCCGGGCCGCTTCGTCCAAGATGGTGCGGCATGAGGCGGCTATGGTCTCTCGTAGGTGAATAGAGAACCCTGTGAGCGAGGCTTTCGCGTTGGCGTCGGCCTGATGGGCGGCGTGCTCGATCCAACGGTTCATCGTCTGTTGCGCCGTGAGCATCCTTCCCGCCGCCAAGGAGACTATGTCGTCCGGCTCGCGGTCGCCGCTCTTGGCCGCTAGCGTTTGCAGGGCCGCCTCTACCGCCCGGTCGGCGATGCCCGCCCAGGCTACGGCGGTTCGGATGGCGTCCCGGCTGAAATATGGCTCACGAAGCAGCTCCCCTGGCTCTCCTAGAATCGCCAGGACCGGAGTGTTGTGGAAAACTACTCGGTGGCTCTCCGAAGAGCGCATGCCTGAAGCCTTATACCAGCTTCGGTCGATCTCTACACCCTCCGAAAGGTCTATGTAGGCCACCAGCGGCGGTCCTGTTTCCGGGCCGCGTACGAGAACCAGCGCCCGGTTCAGTCCACTGGCGCCGGAACAAAAAGTCTTAACGCCCTCGATCCTCGGCCCGTCTTTAGTTTCCACGAGTTGGGCGGGCGGGCCTTCGCCGGGTATAGGGTCTGCGCCCCAAACACTGACTAGCAGCTCTCCTGCGGCGACCGCTTCGAGCTCGCGCGAGCGCAGCGGTTCCGGAGTCAGCACCGAGATCCGCTCGACGCCGTTGAAATGGCCGTCCAAGATGCGACCAACGGAGCTGTCGGCCTTAGCAGCGGCCCGGAGAACCTGCCATTCATCAGCGAAAGATCCTCGTCTTCCAAAAGACCGTATCGGCGGGTCCGGTACCGGCAAACCAAGGACGTTGGTTGCGGCAAGTTCTTTAAAGGGTTCGAAGGGGAAAGCTGGGTTTGCGTCGCGTTCGACCGCACCCGCATAGATACGCTCCAAGACAACTTTAAAGTTTGCCTTGGAGGCGCCGATGTTCTCGGCTAGCCTCATGCCGAGGCTGCCTCGTTGACGGTTCTCATGGCTGAGGGTTCGCAGCCCAGGCCGCGGATGCTATGGACGAGCGGCTCGATCAGAGCCGAAGTCTCTTCACAATTAGTTCGAAGGGCGCCGGGGCCCAATCCATCGTGCATCAGGACGACAGCGCTGGGATGTAAAAAAGGCTCTATAGATTCGAACATCTCGATAGCAGAGTCGCCGCGCCAGTCGTGGGTGTCGGCGGTCCAGGATGCTATCTGTAGCCCAAAGTCTTTCGCGACCTCTTCCGTCCAGGGTGTTGTAACGCCCCAAGGTGTTCTCCAGAGACGGGGTGCAATACCGAGGGTGTTCAGGTCCTCGATGCCGGCGCGGGCATCCTCCTCGACTTCCACTCGAGTGCGTTCAGTGTGACGGATGTGCTCGACGCAGTGGAACTCTATCTGGTGGCCGGCACGCTGCATATCGGAGATCAAACGCGGATACCGTCGAGCCTGCGGCGTGATGACAAAGAACGTTGCTGACGCCCGGGTGCGACGCAAAGCCTCAAGAACACGTGGGGTCTCAACCGGGTCGGGACCGTCGTCGAAAGTTAGAAAAATCTCCATGCTGCCCACCTAGATACCCTGTTTCTGTCTAAACTTACCCAGTACCCCAGGAAGTGTCGTCGAGAATATCCGACAAATGTGCCATTCGTTGAAACCTATGCTTCTCAAACCTCGAAAATATTAGCATAGGTTTCCTTGGTAGTAGACGAATTTGGGCTTGGTGTTGCGGCGGCACAGCTTCGTGGCTATATTCCTCAGAAGTGTAACGTCTAACGGGGATGAGGTGGATCATGTTCGCGCGGGTGAGTGCTTTCCAGGGATCATTGGAACAGACGGCGGAGGGGATAAGGATGGCCCGGGAGCAGATCCTACCGGCTGCCCGTCTCCAGGAGGGCTTCGAGGGCATCTACCTGCTCTTTGATCCTGAGACCGGTCGTTCACTCTCGATCACCCTCTGGGAGACGCAGGAGGATATGAAGGCGAGCGAAGATGCCGCAAACCAGGCGAGGAGCGAGAGCGTTCGGGTAGCGGGGGACACCATCGTCAGCGTAGAGCGCTACGAGGTAGCCCTGGCAGAGTTGGAGACTTAGCGGAGGCGTATATTTAGCTCTTTTAGCTGGGCGTCGGTTACGGGTCCGGGGGCGTTCATCATCTCGTCGCGGGCGGCCTGGGTCTTCGGGAAAGCCATCACTTCCCGGATGTTGGGCTCGTCGCAGAGGACCATGATCAGTCGGTCTATTCCCGGCGCTATGCCGCCATGCGGCGGCGCGCCGTACCGGAAGGCGTGCAGTATGGCCCCGAAACGCCGCTCGGCCTCCTCCGGATCTATACCGATCATCGAGAAGATCTTCTGTTGCAGGTCGGGGAGGTGTATCCGGATGCTACCCGAAGCCAGCTCTGTCCCGTTAGCCACGAGGTCGTAGAGTTGCCCGATAACCTTCAGGGGATCGCTGTCCAGCAGCGACAGGTCTTCCTCGCGGGGCATAGTGAACATGTGGTGCATCGGCTCTATCCGCTGCTCTTCTTCGTTCCAATCGAAGAGCGGGAAATCTGTCACCCAACAGAGGGCGAGCACGTCTTTCTGCGCCAGGTCAAGGCGTTCCCGAAAGTGCAGCCGCAGGCGGCTCAAACTTTCGAAGACTACAGGGTCCTTGTCGGCGACGAAGAACATGTAGCCGCCGTTCTCCGCCTGAAGCGTCTCGCGCAGAGCTACCTGTTCATCCTCCGAGAAGAACTTGGCTATTGGACCGGAGAGGCCATCCTCCTCGACCTTGAAGAAAGCCAGGCCTTTAGCCCCGGCCCCAGTCGCTATCTCCGTCAGTTCGTCTATCTCCCGCCGCGTTAGGTCACCGAGTCCGTTAACCGCGATGCCGCGCACCGAGCCGCCGTTTTCGACTACCGAACGAAAGACCTTGAAGCCGGAGACACGGGCCGTCTCGGTTGCGTCCTTTAGTTCCAAGCCGAAGCGGAGGTCGGGTTTGTCGGTTCCGAAGCGGTCCATTGCTTCGGCGTAGGTGAGACGGGGGAAAGGCTTCGAGAAGAGTTTCTTATTCGTGAGCTGCTCGACGATTTCGACGTAGAGGTTCTCGACGAGGTCCAGGACTTCGTCCTGGGTGGTGTAGCTCATCTCCAGGTCTAGTTGGGTGTGTTCCGGTTGGCGGTCTCCACGTTGATCCTCGTCCCGGAGGGCGCGCGCGATCTGGAAGTACCGCTCGAAGCCCGCCACCATGAGGAGTTGCTTGAACTGCTGGGGCGATTGCGGAAGGGCGTAGAACTCACCGGGATAGAGTCGGGCCGGCACCAGATAGTCCCGGGCGCCTTCGGGGGTCGAGGCAGTTAGGAGTGGGGTTTCTATCTCGACGAAGTCACGATTGTCCAGGTAGTCGCGCATATGCTTGACGACCTGATGGCGCAGTAGGATGTTCTTTTTCATCCTCTCGCGTCGCAGGTCCAAGTATCGGTGCTTGAGGCGTAGAAGTTCGTCCACCGGACGGTCACTGTCAATCTCGAATGGTGGGGTCTCGGAGGTGTTTAGCACCTTGAGTTCTTTTACCTCGACCTCGATCTCACCGGTCGGCAGATTCGGGTTCTCGTTGCCTTCCGGGCGTTGGGAAACCTCGCCTTCTACCGAGATGGACCATTCCGGGCGTAGCTGTTCGGCGGCGGCGAAGACTTCTTCCAGGTCAGGGTCGAAAGTGGCCTGGGTTACACCCCACCGGTCGCGCAGGTCGATAAAGATCAAACCACCATGATCCCGGCGACGGTTCACCCAGCCCGCGAGCCTCACCCTCTCGCCAGCATTCTCGGCCCTCAACTCTCCTGCTGTGTGACTACGGTATGGGTTTCCCAACGCTGAATCTTCCCGGTGCAATAGTCCGGCTCCTCTCGTGTGCGACTCTTGATACGGATCTCGAAACTCGCAACTAATTACTATGGCAAACGAGCAGTTTACAACACGGAGCCACGCCGCCAACCGGCGTGCGGAGCAAGACTGTGTTAAAAGTTGGTTCGTGAAAGTCTGGATACTGGTAGCGCTGATTAGTATGTTGTTCGTTGCTGCGTGTGGTGGCGGAGAGGAAGAGGAAGCGGCCATTCCCCCAGCGCCTGAGGACACAGCCGCCGTGGATGCTACGACTCCGGCGGCTGGTGGCGCGACGGTAGGCTCAGGACAGGCGGAGACCGTCGAAGATATCCCTTTAACGCTCAACCTCGATCAGCCACTGCCGCCGGATTTCAAGGCCGCCTACCAGCGTCGGGCGCTCATAACAGTAGAGTTCTTCAAAGAGGATCAGGAATCCTTCTACCCGCAGGGTCTCGAAGTGGACAACATGGTCAATAGTGCCCTGCAAGACTTGCAACCGGATTATCCGACGGTGGAGTTCTTCTCGTACAACATAGATAACCCAGGCTCCACAGATGTGGGAGAGGAACTGCAAGCTGGCGAGTACGGTACATTGGCGGCCCAGCTAGGCGTCGGACTGACACCGTTTGTAGCGACCCTTGCCCCACAGGGCGACGAGTACGCCATCGACAACCTGTATCAGGGATATTTACCGCAACCGGTGTTGAACCAGTCGCTCTTCGATCTCTCCTCCATAGACGTGGAGGGCAACACGAGCGATATAAACGTGAAGTTGGACAGAATAGCCTTGACAGAGACGGGTGGAGGTATCGAATACTTCACTGTTCAAAACGCCACGGAACGGGCCGTGAGTTTGCAGGGCTTCTCCTTGCGGGTCCTGGATCCCGAAACCGGTGAGGTCAATCCTGATTCAGACGGAGTCCTGGTCAACGAGGACGTTAGTGTCCAGCCCGGAGAAGAACTCTCTCTAGGTCGTGTTCCCGACGTGCAGAACGCTGAAGGCGAGCCGGTGGCCGGTACATTCGAGGGAGGAGACGCGCTGGATCTTGCGCCCGGAGACCAACTCTCCCTGCTCGATTCCGGTGGCGCGGTGGCCGATACTAGAACGGTTTAAGCTGAAATACCGCTGAAATCCGGCCTCTGTAAGTTACACTCACCTCGTTATGACCGAAACGGCTTATCTAGACAACGCCGCTAATACTCCGCTCGACCCGCGAGTGCTCGAAGCCATGCTTCCGTATTTGCGGGAGCGGGGCAACCCGTCGTCGCTGCACGCGCCGGGTGCCGCGGCTCGAGACGCCGTCGAGAATGCCCGCGAATCCGTGGCTGCGCTGATAGGCGCTTCTCCGCAGGAGATCTTATTTACCTCCGGTGGAACAGAGGCTGACAACCTGGCCGTACTAGGTCTCACCCGCGCCGCCGGTGAGAAGCGGCACGTCCTGATCTCCGCCGTCGAGCACGCCGCCGTCAGAGAGACCGCCCATCACCTGCGTACCATCGGCTACGAAGTGGAACACCTGAGTGTAGACGAAAACGGCCTGGTAGACGTTCGGGATCTCGCCCGCTACCTGAGACCTGATACGGCGCTGGTCGCCATCGTGTGGGCTAATAATGAGGTCGGCACCGTGCAGCCGGTACAGGAGATGGCAAACCTCTGCGCGGAACGTGGCGTCCCCTTTCACACCGATGCGGTACAGGCCGCCGGACGGCTTTCGATAGATGTTGGGGATGTGCCGGTTTCGACGCTCGCCCTGTCGTCTCACAAGCTCTACGGGCCGCAAGGCGTTGGGGCGCTGTATGTTCGTGACGGCATGGAGCTGGAGCCGCTGATCTTCGGCGGCGGACAGGAGCGGGGCTTGAGGAGCGGCACCGAGAACGTGGCGGACATCGCCGGATTCGGTGAGGCGGGCCGGCTGGCCCGTGAGGAGCTAGAGTGGAGAGCCCGACACGAACAGCAGTTGAGAGACCGTTTGATCTCCGGCTTAACCGCGATACCCGGCGTACGGCTGAACGGCCATCCCGACGAGCGGCTGCCGAACAACGTTCACGTCGCCGTTGAAGGGGTTGAGGCTGAGGGGCTAGTGTTGCTGTGCGATGCGGCGGGTTATGCTATCGGG
>JBARZO010000219.1:0-10582 GCA_049650165.1 Rubrobacteraceae bacterium | reverse complement strand
GTCCTCGATCCGTCGGCTTCCCTAACCCTGTCGTTCGGTCCGGGCTCGATAAACAACCGCCTGCAGGCTATTCCTTTCGGAGGGTCGCGACCAGGCTAAGAATCTCGTAAGCAGCATTGGCCCCGAGGAAGGCTGTGATCTCCGCCGGATCATAAGTCGGATATACCTCCACTACGTCTCCTCCGACGACCTGCAAACCAGCGAGTCCCCGTAGAAACTTCTGCGCCTCCCGGCTCGTGAAGCCTCCGATCTCCGGTGTACCCGTCCCGGGAGCATACGCCGGGTCGCAGAAGTCTACGTCGAAGGACACGTAAGTTTTTGCACCGCCTACCCGCTCTTGGATTCGGGAGATAATCTTGGGGATGCCGACCTTGCGAACCTCGTCGGTGGTTATGAGGTCGAAGCCTAATTCTCTGGAGGCTTCGAGGTCCTCCAGTTCGTACAACGAGCCGCGCATCCCGACCTGGATGGACCGCGAAGGGTCGAGCAGACCTTCTTCTACCGCCCGCCGGAAGACCGTGCCGTGGTTGTACTTCTTGCCGAAGTAAGCGTCCCAGGTGTCGGCGTGGGCGTCGAACTGCACGAGGGCCAGCGGACCGTGAACCGCAGCGGCGGCACGAAGCTCCGGCAGGGCTATGGAGTGGTCGCCGCCGAGTACTATGGGGACAATACCTGCCCAGTGTATCTCCTCCAGGCCTTCGGCTATCTTCTCGTAACTCTCGTTTATGAAACCCGGCACGACGGGTACGTCACCATAGTCTATGACCGAGAGATGGTCGAAGATCGAGACGTCCTGAGAAGGGTTGTAAGGTCGCAGCAGGTGCGAGGCCGAACGAACACCCTCCGGCCCGAAACGGGCGCCGACCCGGAAGGAAGAGCCGGTGTCGAAAGGAGCCCCGACTATGGCAGCGTCGGCGTTTTCGAGGTCCCGGACGTTTGGCAGGCGCAGGAAGGTTCGGACCCCGGAGAAGCGCGGGGTCTCGAAAGAGTCGGCCGGCTTGTAACGGGTCATTTGCCGGGTGTCAGTTCAGAAGTTTGTCGGCGTCCGTGTATGGTAGGTCGTGGGCCTCACCCACCGGCTTGGAAGCGAGTTCTCCATCGAGCGTGCTAATTCCTTTTGCCAGCACCGAGTTCTTCGAAGCAGCCCCTTCTACTCCATTGTCGGCTATCTGCAGCAGGTAAGGGAGCGTTACGCTGGTCAATGCCAGCGTAGAGGTACGAGCCACCGCGCCGGGGATGTTCGCCACGCAGTAGTGGACTACTCCTTCTTCGTTGTAGGTGGGATCTGTGTGGGTTGTGGGACGGGCGGTTTCTATGCAGCCGCCCTGATCTATTGCTACGTCCACGGCCACCGAGCCGTCGCGCATGTTCCGGATCATCTCCCGGCTCACGAGCTTCGGCGCTTCGGCCCCGTGTACGAGCACCGCACCTATGACCACGTCCGAGGCTTCGACGTAGGCGGCGGTTCGGGACCGGTTCGGGATGACCAGGTCCGCCCTACCCTCGAAGATATCGGAGAGGTAGGCGAGTCTCACCGGGTCTATATCCAACACGCTTACTATCGCCCGCATTCCCAGGGCGATTTTGGCCGCTTCGGTTCCTACGACGCCGCCCCCGATTATGGTTACCCTCGCCGCGGGCGTGCCGGGAACGCCGCCGAGTAAGAGCCCGGCGCCACCTTGCGGGCTCTCCAGGGAGTGGGCGGCGGCCTGGACGCTCATCCTTCCGGCTACCTCGCTCATCGGTTTGAGAAGTGGCAAACTGCCATCGGGAAGCTCCACGGTTTCGTAGGCTACGGAGTTTATCTTGCGGTCCATCAGGAACTCCGTAAGCCCTCTGTCCGCGGCCAAGTGCAGGTAGGTAAAGAGTTCCTGACCTTCTTTGTAGCGGTCGTATTCCTCCGGGACGGGTTCTTTGACCTTGACGATCAGGTCTGCAGCCTCGAAGACTTCATCTGCGGAATCCAGGATACGAGCCCCGGACTGTTCGTACTCCTCATCGGAAAAACCGGCGCCGGCGCCGGCCTGAGTTTCCACAACGACTTCGTTGCCGTGGTGGATCAGCTCGTTGATGCCATCGGGCTGCATGCTGACGCGGCCCTCCTGGTCCTTGATCTCTTTCGGAACCCCTATTACCCTCGGCATCGCGACTCCTCCTTTGCTCGAACCACTCGTAACTTATAGCAGGAGCGCCAAGACCGCGCAACGAGTCAGAATGTCAGGATTTGCGCCGCTGCCAGCGGATACGCAAGCTGCGGGCGGACGCAGCCAGTAGGGTCAACCCGGTTAGAGGGATGACGAAGGCGAGCATTACGAAGCTGAATGCGGGTAGGGCATCGTGGCTGGTGGAGTTCAAGAGAAGATAGGTGGCGTAGGCCGCGTAGTAGCCCAGAAAAAGCAATCCTTCCCGGCGCGCTATTCGGGAGCCGGTAAAGAAAATGGGTAGGCAGGCGACCGCCGTGGCGATCATGACCGGAATATCGAAGCTGATGGCGGACGCCGGCACCGGTAAGGCGTCCGGTGCGACCAAACTGGATATTCCCAGTACCGCCAGTATGTTGAAGAGGCAACTGCCCACGGCATTCCCAACGGCCATGTCTCGCTGGCCGCGGAAGGCGGCCACTACGGAGGTTGCCACCTCGGGCATCGAGGTTCCGAACGCCACTACCGTAAGCCCAATAACCAGCTGGCTAACACCTAAAGCAGTGGCGATTTCGACGGCTCCACTTACCAGCCACCGGGAACCCAGTATCAGCATCCCAAGACCTAAAGCTATAAGGCAGAGCTGAAAGACTCTGCTGTTCATCCAACCAGGTTCATCGTCTTGCGCTTCTCCGCTGTCCCCGTTCTCCAGGCGGCTTTGTATAAGAGAGAAAGCCGTGTAGGCGACGATACCGGCAAACAATACGAGGCCATCAAACTTACCTATCTCGCCGTCCAGCGAGAGGATGAGGAGCAGCACGGAAGCCACGACCAGTATCGGCACGTCCAGGCGCACTAGCCGACGTGAGACCGTAAGCGGCAGTATGACGGCGGAGATCCCCAAAACGAACAGCACGTTCAGGATATTGCTCCCAACCACGTTGCCCAGGGCGATGTCCGCGTTGCCGGAGAAGGCCGACTGGACGGTAACCGCCGTCTCGGGAGAGCTGGTCCCGAAAGCAACTACGGTCAGACCAACCACGACCGGCGAGATACCGACCGACTCCGCTAGACGAGACGCTCCCCGGACCAGCAACTCAGCACCGAAGATTAGAAGCGCTATACCGGCGACAAATAGTACGAGCGCGAGTGGGCTCATGGCAGATGCTCCTGTAGTCTAATGAGAAAAGGCCTCTGGCATTTTGGCATACTTCAGAAGCGGAATACTGATTGTACTAACGTCGGGTCAAGTCCACGATAGTCTCGCGAGTATACTAGTATGTCGAAGATAGATACGCTTTATACGCTTTTTCGTGGGGCGGGAGAACATTTGGTGGGAGATAGCAGGCTCATAAGTTTCTCTATAGGCGAGGTCTCAAAGTCTATAGGTCTCGCTCCACAGACCCTGCGGCTATGGGAGAAAGAACGTCTGCTCAAACCTCAGCGCACCGAGAGAGGCTATCGGGTTTACACCGAACTCGACGTAGAACGACTCCAGAAGATCAAGCAACTCAGAAAGTCCGAAGGCCTGAACTTCGCCGCGATCCGCAAGCAGATCGGCGCCGTGGAAGGAGAGCCGGAGTTCGCCAACAACTCGGAGCTATCCAGCGCCACCGGCGAAAGACTGCGGCGACTCCGCCTCAAAGCCCACAAGACTCTCAAGGAGGTCTCCGAAGCCACGGGACTTTCCATCTCGTTCATTTCAGCTTTGGAGCGGGGTGGTTCGGGCGCCTCGGTAGCATCGCTCCGACGCCTGGCAGATACTTACGGCACGAACATGCGCGAGTTGTTCGGGGCCGACCTGGAGCAAAGCTCTCCGCTAGTACGCCACGAGGACCGCCCGATCATGCAGTGGGCCAACAAAGTGCAGTTCGAAGAAATGGCCGCCGGAGAGAAAGCTATGGACCCATCCTACATCCGGGTTCCGCCGGGGACCGGTAGCGAGGGCTTCTACTCCCACAGCGGCGAAGAGTTCGTCTACGTCATCTCCGGCACCCTGCACGTGGAGCTAAAAGACCAGGAAATCTACACCGTCGGACCCGGCGACACCCTCTACTTCCCATCTACCGTGCCGCATCGCTGGTGGGCCGGCAGCGAACCCGTCGCAGGCATCTACGTCAACACACCACCGACGTTTTAGAGGTAGGATCCACCGTATGACCTCTGAACGCCTTCAGTCCCTACTCTCTATACCGCTCCTTTCGGGTCCGGTGATCTCTCCGGACGGAAAGTGGGTCGCGTGGAATTGGTCGCGGCTCGGTCCCGCAGCTGACATTTTCGCGGCGGCCACCGATGGCTCGATATCTCCTTTGAGACTGACGGAAACTTCAGATGACACGGCCTTCGTGTCCTGGACGCCGGACAGCCAGGCGGTGGTTGTGGGGCAAGATCTGGAAGGGGACGAACGCACCCGGCTGTTTCGGGTGGAGTTGGACCAGCCAAGAGTGATGGAGCCACTGATCGAGGACTCGCCAAACTACTACGTCCGGGGCGGACAGTTACATCCCAACGACCAGTGGTTGGTGTACGGGGCAAACCTGGACCCAGAATCTGGAGAAGAGATAGAAGCCACCTGGATCCTACGCCAAGACCTCGAAACCGGCGAACGAAAAGTCCTGGCTCGCCCGCAAAGGGCTAATTACTACCGGCCGTTGCTGGATCCCTCCGGCGGGCACGTTTTGTACTTCCGAAATGACCTGGACCCCTCGGGACGTCAGGCGTGGCTCGTAGACATCGAAGGCGCAGAAGACCGTGAGATCCTGAACTTCGGTCCTGGCGCAAAGGTCTCTGCCTCCTGGTTCCCGGAAGGTGACCTCATCCTCTTCGTTGCCGAAACGGAAGCCCAGCGCAAGCTGGGTGTATGGAATGTGGAAGACGGGTCTGTGCGTTGGATACTGGAAGATCCGGCGCGCAACCTGGAGTACGCTTTCGTGCCGCCCAATGGAGGCCCGATAGTCGCAGTGGAGATCGAAGACGCCGGGGTTAAAGCCTTTCTGCTAGACACAGAAACCGGGTCCGAGACCCATCTCCCGAAGGTCCCCGGCAATCTGGTTCCATTGGCTCTCAACAAAGACGAGCAGTGGCTGTGCTTCTACTACAGCGCCCGGCAACCGCCGGATCTCGTTAGACTCGACCCGCAGGGCGGCGGGCGCGGGAGCCTGACCGGAATGCGAGACCTCTCCCCTCTGGACCTTGACAACCTGGCCCCGGCAGAGGATTTCCGCTGGAAGTCGGTAGATGGGCTTGAGATACAGGGCTGGTTGTACCGGTCGCAGGAGAACCTTGGGACGATCTTGTTAGTCCACGGCGGACCTACGAGCCACGCGGAGGACCGCTTCAACGCCCAGATCCAATATCTCGTTTCTCGGGGCTTCCGCGTGCTGGCGCCGAACTACCGGGGAAGCACGGGATTCGGGGTGAAATTTCAGGAGTCCATCAAAGAAGGCGGCTGGGGCGGTAGGGAGCAGGAAGACCTCCAGTCTGGCATCGAAGCCCTTATTGAGGCCGGCGTCGCGGAGCCGGGCAAGGTCGGCGTCACCGGTACGTCTTACGGCGGCTACTCCGCGTGGTGGCAGATCACGAACCATCCTCCGAACCTCATCGCTGCTGCGGCTCCCATCTGCGGAATGACGGATCTGGTAGTGGACTACTACGCCACCCGCCCGGACCTGCGACCCTACAGCGAAGAGATGCTGAGTGGCTCTCCCAAGGAAAAGCCGGAGATCTACCACGAACGATCCCCGGTCAACTTCGTGCAAAACATTCGCGGCAAACTCCTCATAGTCCAGGGACTCAAAGATCCAAACGTAACCCCGGAAAACGTGGATGTTGTAGTCAAAGTGTTGGAACAACATAACGTACCCTACGAACTGCTTACCTTCGAAGACGAGGGCCACGGCATCTCCCGCCCCGAGAACCTCGAAACCCTCTACACACGACTGGCGGACTTCTTCGAGAAAGCCTTTGTATCCAAATAACCCGACGGGATTGGCCCAAGGTCCAATAGAAACCGCACATAATTATACTTTCGTACATTAACCATCGGAAGGCGCGAAACTATACTCCAGTAACCTTGACCGGATTACAGTAACTGTGTAGTATTTGTGAAACCTTTAACTACTTATTGGGGAACAAAGGAGGTAGTGACGTGGAGGTAATGAGAGGTCTCGGGGAAGGTGGCTCTGACACTCAGCTAGCGGGTGTGGATAATCTGATGTTGCACTTCACGCCTTACGATGAAGACTGGTCGAAGCTGCCGGTTATCGTCTCGGGCGATGGATGCTACGTTACGGACGATCGGGGCAACAAATACATAGACGGTCTCGCGGGGCTCTTTACCACCCAGGTCGGGCACGGCAGGTCGGAGCTTGCGGATGCGGCAGCGACCCAGATGAAAGAACTAGGGTTCTTCCCGAACTGGAGCATGCACCATCCTCGGTCGCTGGAGCTTGCCGCCAAAATCTCTGAGATAGCTCCGGGAGACCTGGATTCGACGTTCTTCGTGAGTTCCGGCTCCGAGGCTGTGGAGTCGGTCATAAAGCTGGCGCGACAATATCATAAGGCAAACGGCGAGGCCGAGCGCTACAAGTTTATATCGCGCAAGATCGCCTACCACGGCACCACGATGGGCGCGCTCTCCGTTACGGGTCTCCCCTCTTTCAAGGCGCCATTCGAGCCTCTGCCGGCGGGATTCATACACGTAAACAACACCCAGCAAGACCCCTCAGGTGCGGCGGACGCCATCGAGGAAGCCATAGAGTTCGCCTCGCCGGAGACGGTTGCAGCCGTTATCCTGGAGCCGGTGCAGAACGCCGGAGGTTGTCTTGTGCCACCGCCGGAGTACTGGAAACGGGTGCGAGAGATCTGCGACAAGCACGGAGTTCTTCTCGTCTCCGACGCGGTCATCTGCGCCTTCGGACGCCTCGGAGAATGGTTCGGCATCGAGCGCTTCGACGTGGTCCCGGATATGACCACTTTCGCCAAGGGTGTAACCAGTGGATACAGTCCGATGGGCGGCGTGGTGGTGAACGAGAAGATCAGCGGCACGCTCCGGAAGAACGCGCCGATGTTCTCGCACGGGTCTACGTTTGGCGGGCATCCGGTGTCGGCGGCGGTAGCTTTGGAGAACATCGCTGTTATCGAGCGGGAGAAGCTACTTGAGAACGTCCACTCTTTAGAGGGACACTTCGAGAGTGAGCTAAGACGGATGGCGGAGGATCATCCCATCGTCGAGGAAGTGCGGGGTATGGGTTTCTTCTGGGCGGTAGAAGTGAAGCCCGAGAAGGCGGATGGTACGCCGCTGGAAGAAGACGACTATCGCAAGTACTTCAAGGGCGTGCTTACTAGAAAGCTCATAGAGAATGGCTTGCTGTGCCGCTTCGATGACAAGGACGAGCCGGTGATCCAGTACTCCCCGGCGCTCATTACAGACAAAGAAACTCTCTCGAAGATCGCCGACATCACAGACGATGCCATCGGCGAACTGGAACGCGAGCTAGGCTACAAAGGCTAGAAGTTGGGCTATAAAGAAAACCTGGACGTAGTCGTCGTTGGGGCCGGCCTCTCCGGCCTGGCCGCCGCCCGCGAACTGCGGAAAGCCGGCCTAGATGTTTTGGTACTCGAAGCCCGCGACCGTCCCGGCGGTCGTACGGGGATCATGGAGCTGGACGGCGTCGTCTTCGACATCGGAGGCGAGTGGGTGGACGAGGCGCACACCGAGATACGGGCCCTGATCTCCGACCTCGCAATAGAGATCTACCCTTACGAACGCCGCAAAGAGAACGCCCGCTGGCATCTCGGCGGCGAGACAACTAACGAGATGCCGTTCTCAGACAAAGACGCCGGCATCTACGAACGGATGAACGAGGCTCTGGTGGAGACGGCATCGGGGCTCGACCCCGAAACCTACTGGAAGAACGCCCCGGAGGACGATATCAGCGTGGAGGCGTGGCTCCACAGGGCCGGCATGAGCGCGGCGGGCGTCCACACCGTGGAGACGCTCATCTCCACCTGTGGCTCGACCGTGCCGCCGGACCGAATGTCCTTCTACTCATACGCCGTCAAGCTCGCCACCCGCGGCGGTCCCGGCAAAGGCAATGAGTACCGGGTCGTGGGCGGAGCAGGAAGCATCTCTCGCGCCGCCGCCGATGAACTCGCAGACCAGGTGCGCTATTCCTCACCGGTTACGGACGTGATCCAGGAGAATGGCGGCGTCGAAGTACAATATATGTCGGAACACGGCCCGCAATCGGCGCCGGCGCAACGGGTGGTTATGGCCGTGCCCTTTACCGTCTACCCGACCATCCGGTTCTACCCGGAACCCCCACTAATGTTCCGGAACATGATGAAGGGTTCTACCTACGGCGTCGTCCGAAAGATGGTGCTTCTCTTCGACGACGCGGTTGATTCTTCGAACTTCACCCTCACCGACACGCCGCTCGGCTACCTGTGTGCCGCCCAGGACCCGGAAATCGCCGAAGGTTCGCGCGGCATCGTATCGTTCGCCGGGGGACGTCCACTGTTGGCGGAGTTGGGGATAGCGGAAGAGGAGCGCAAGCGGCGGGCCGTGGAGTTGCTAGGTAAGTTCTACGATCTACCGGAGCCGCGGGCGGTCATCGAGAAAGTTTGGGCACACGATTACTGGACGCGGGGGAGCTACATGATCGTGGCCCCCGGAGATCTGGGAAATTTCGGAGAGGCGATGGGCGGCTCTTTCGGCAACGTCTACCTTGCAGGGGCCGAGTCGGTTTCCGCCGCACCGAGTTTCATGAACAGCGCCGTCAAGGGCGGTCTCCAGGCCGCGCGGTCGGTGGCCGAAGATCTGGGAGTCAGAACAACGTCTCTAGCAGCCGCGGAGGGGTGAGAGCGAGCATCACGGATACAGGAGGACAGGGATTGAAAGGCAAACGGGTTCAAGAACGGCCTCCGGATACAGCGGGGCTCGGGCTCAGTGGCGGACAGAGCATAGCCGTCGAACTCTCGAACGTGACGAAACGCTTCGGTGAGTTTACGGCGGTTGACGAACTGAATCTGGACATCTACGAGGGCGAATTCTTCTCGCTACTCGGTCCTAGCGGGTGCGGTAAAACTACGACGCTGCGGATGATCGCCGGCTTCGAAGAACCTACGGAGGGAGATATTTCGGTCTCCGGCGATGCCGTCCAGGGCGTCCCACCCTATCGTCGCCCGGTCAACACCGTTTTCCAGTCGTACGCTATATTCCCCCACCTCAACGTCTTCGATAACGTGGCCTTCGGGCTCCGCCGTAGCGGGGTCAAAGGAGATGAGCTTCAGCAGCGGGTCGCGGAGGCCTGCGAGATGGTGCAACTCGGCGGCTTCGAGAAACGCAAACCCCGAATGCTCTCGGGAGGCCAGCAGCAGCGGGTCGCGCTCGCCCGGGCGCTGGTAAATCGTCCGAAGGTGCTGCTCCTGGATGAGCCGCTTGGGGCATTGGATCTGAAGCTCCGCAAAGAGATGCAGCTAGAGCTAAAGAGCTTGCAGCACGAGGTTGGGATCACGTTCATCTACGTCACCCACGACCAGGAAGAAGCGCTCACGATGAGCGACCGGATCGCCGTGATGAACGACGGCGTGGTCCAGCAGGTCGCCTCCCCCGCCACCCTCTACGAGCGACCGCGAAACCGCTTCGTCGCAAACTTCATCGGCCAGACGAACCTGTTCTCTGGAACCGTCGAGTCCGTACACGGTGAGAAGGTAACGCTCGTCACCCCGGAAGGCACAAAGGTAGAAGCGATAGCGCAGGAAGGTATAGAACCCGAGCCCGGCACCGAGTCCCACGCCGCCGTCCGGCCCGAGAAGGTGAGGTTCGGGGACACCGGGGACAATGTCTGCGCCGCCGAGGTGCGGCAGGTGGTGTACATGGGCGTCAGCACGCAGTACATAACGGAGCTGTCCGGCGGGGAGAAACTGGTGCTCTACCAGCAGAACGTCCACGATGCGAGCGGATTTGAAGTAGGAGAAGAAGTCTCCGTGTCCTGGGACGCCCGGAACTGTCTAGTGTTAGGAGGATGACGATGGACAAAGGAAGAATTTCGAGACGAAAGTTCCTCAGGGTCATGGGCGCGGGGGCCGTCGCGGGCTCGACGCTCTCGATCCTCTCCTGCCAGCCGAACACCAGCGCCCAGGGCGGCGGAGGCGATGGTGGGAATGGTGGCGATGGTGGAAACGGTGGTGGAAGCAACCAGCTCAACCTCTACAACTGGTCCGACTACGTGGCCGACAGCACGCTTCCCAACTTCGAGAAGGAGGCCGGGGCGAAGGTAACGCAAGACTTCTACGGTTCCAACGAAGAGTTGCTCGCCAAACTCCAAGCCGGGGGCACGGGATACGACGTGATCGTGCCGTCGGATTACATGGTCGGCATCATGGCGAAGAGTGACGTGATCCAGGAGCTGGACTTCTCCAAACTTCCGAACTTCGAC
>JBARZO010000218.1:0-1517 GCA_049650165.1 Rubrobacteraceae bacterium | reverse complement strand
CCTGTTCTTCGAGCAACAATTTTCCGATCTTTACAGAGTCGTTACAACAACTAAATACAATCTTCATCCAGTTAGGGCAATAATTGCGTTGGCCCCGGACATCTCGTTGGAATCCCCTCTAACGACTTGCACAACAGACCGGGGCCTCTCGACGTCCGGCAGTGTTTCCTGCCAACCGCCCAATAAAGGTAAGATTAAAGCTCTGAAGTTCAGGATTTGAGAGGAGTACGGGTGACTTTCGAGGGCGGATTCTTGTGTCACTGTAGCTGGAGGAAGCGAACTATGATGCCAGCGCGAGACCTACATCGGGCCCGTTAGGATGCGCCAGGGGTGCTTCGGTTTCTTGTTCCGATTAGGTACGTCGGTGATCTCCGCCGTTCTCGTAGCGATCGGCTTGCTCCTCCTGATGGTCGGGATTCTATCCTCTTCACCACTCTCAGGGGTCCGCACGGCGCTTTCGATCGTCGCCGGCCTGGTCGCAGCCTATCTCTTTATCCTGGTGGGAAAGGCAATCTGGCGCGACCTCCGTACCCCTCGAACCCCAGATCAGGAGAAAGAGAGCATCCGTCGCGACTCAAGCGAAGATGAGTGACTCGTCACCAAACCATAATAGTCCTTACTCACTCATTGAAGACCTGCCGCTCACCCTCAACGGGTTTCAGCATCAGCCGCCGCTTCTCGTCGTCTACCGAAACGATGTCGCCGAGGGCTATCTTGATCTCTGAGGACATCCCTTCCGCCTGGCCGGTCGCGCCGCCAGCCGACTCCTGCGCCGTCGCACCGCCCTGCTCTTTGGAAGCTCCACCCCCATTCTGCGACTTGCCACCGTTATTGCCGCTATTCCGATTCTCGGAACCCTGGTCTGACCCACCACAACTCGTAACGATGCCTAGAAACAAAGTGAAGCAAACCAATAGGAGTATCTTTGAAAGTCTACCGTAATGGGTCAGCTCCTCCTTATAAGTCTTACCACTCCGGTAGGGGCGGTGGGACTCGAACCCACACTGTAAGGATTTTAAGTCCTCTGCCTCTGCCTTTGGGCTACGCCCCCGTACAGTGGCCGATTATAACAGTCGCACTACTGCTCACTTAGTGCAACATCCATTCTCAGGATACGACTCTGCTATGTGTTCCAGAGTCCATTCGGCGACCGGGTTTGGAATGGTTCCGGAGAGGTGCAGGGCGGTAAAGGCGTGGAGGCACTTGACGTATCCACCTTCGCGCACCCCGGCCACGCGGTTACCATAGAAGGCGCGGTGCTGTTCGTGGATTTCCTGCACTATTTCATCGCCCAGGGCTTCCTGGGCGGCGCGGACGCCGCCGGTAGATTCGACCCTAGCGATCTCTTTGTCCAGGTGGGGGCAGGTGATCCAGAACCGGGTCGGCATGGTCCGGCTGCGTTCGTTCTCTATGACGCTCGGTCGCCCGAACGGACACCGGGCCGCGACCCGGAACGGTTGGGGCTCGCGCCCTAGCTGGCGGGCTACGGCCTCACGGTCGTTCACGGGCCTCGGGGA
>JBARZO010000217.1:0-4664 GCA_049650165.1 Rubrobacteraceae bacterium | reverse complement strand
GCAGTATCCGGTTGAAGAAGTCCGGGTTGTCCTGGTTGGCGTTGTGGCCGGCAGTCGGAATCACAATGTATCGGTTATTTGGGTCGCGCTCCGCCCACTTGGGTGAAATTTTCTTGATATTCCCGACCTCGTCACTATCTCCGTGGGTGATGAGCAGGGGATGTTCTATCCGGTAGCCCGGCTCGTGGTGCAGGAGGCCCGTAACGGCATTCCAGACCTTCATGAAATCTTCTTTCGTCAACTGCCGCATCGCCTCGTGGGCGTAAGCCTGAGTTTCGGGCGTTACGGCGGTGTTTTTGGCTATCTGTTCGCGGAGGTGGTCTTCGGGCCAGAGCTTGAATACCAGCGGAGAGATCTGCAAAGCCAGCGTGCCCAGCTTTGGCTGCTCTATGGTGCTGCAAGATGATCCCACGGTAACCAACGCAGAAACCCGCTCCGGATAGTAAAAGACTACGTCCTGGGCCAAATGTCCGCCGAGTGATTGCCCGACAAGGGAGACTTTCTCGTGTCCCAGATGGTCCAGAAGGGCGACGAGGTCCTTTATGAGGTCGCCGATCAGCAGTCCTTCACCGATGCCACCGATTGGCCGGGAACGTCCGTGGCCCCTCATGTCCCAGGTGATGGTCCTGTATCGTTCGGCGAGGGCGGAGACTTGGGAGTCGAACATACGGTGGTCCATCATCGCGCCGTGGGAGAATATTACGGGTGGTGCGTCTTTCGGACCTGAGATCCAGTAGTGGATCGGGCACCCCGCCAGTTCGACAACGCCCTCGACGGTCTCTATGGAGGCCATTTAGCTACCTAAGCTCCTACCGGTGCGGGTTCTTGCTGTTGCAGAAGTCCTATCGTCGGTGAGACCATCTGCCCGAACTCGTAGTCGCTCAGAGCCGGCGTGGCCCCTTCTACGGGCACTGCTTCGTCCAGCTCGATCCAGCTCTTGCATCCACCGTAGTTCTCGCGATACGGCAACTCGACCGGCTCGGCCAGCAGGTAGGTCCGCAAGACGAGCACCGTCAGAGGTTTCTTCGGCCGCCACTTAAAGCGGCTCTCAGCGTATTCCGGGGTCCAGATGTGGTGCGGGTCTATGGCTTCGAGCGCTTCGGACTCGGAGATCTCGTATGCGGCGTGAACCTCGGCGAAAGAGGTGAAGATCAGGTCATCCTGGTCTGAGCGGTCCGGGATTTCGTCCATCAGGTGCCGGTACTCGGGCTTTAGTAACTCCGGCCTTTGATGTTCGTAGCCGGGCAGGAGCAGGAATCTCGTGCTCGGCACGGCAAACTCTTTCTCCCGGATGCCGCCTTTGCGGACGACGAGCGCCGTATCGCCCCGCTCCAGCGCCTTTACCGCCACCGCCCATTCCTTCAAGGTTTGTTTTAGAGAATTCAACGGACCACCTCTCGTATAATGTAACCGGTCGATATACAGATTATATGATGCCTTTGCACAGGCTTCGACGGGAGGAGAAAGTATGGCAGATCATGAAACACCGCACCGGTTAGAGCGCGACTCGATGGGAGAGGTGCAGGTTCCCCGCGACGCCCTCTTCGGCGCCCAGACGCGTCGCGCCCTCGACAACTTCCCGATAAGCGACATCCGCTTTCCGAGGCGGTTTATCCAGGCGCTCGGTGCGATCAAGTTGGAAGCCGCCGTAGTCAATAACGAATTGAGCGGGTTGGACGGCGATATAAAAGACGCCATCGTGCAAGCCGGGGAAGAGGTCGTCTCCGGGCAGCTCGACAACCAGTTCGTCCTCGACGTGTTCCAAACCGGCTCCGGAACCTCAACCAACATGAACGCCAACGAGGTCATCTCCAACCGGGCCATCCAGATCCTCGACGGGGAACTTGGCTCGAAAGAGCCGGTTCATCCAAACGATCACGTAAACAAGGGCCAATCGTCCAACGACGTCATCCCGACCGCTATTCATCTGGCTGCCCTGATCTCCATAAAAGAAGACCTGCTTCCCGGTCTCGAAACTCTAGAGAACGCCCTTTCCGGGAAGGCGCGGGAATTCGACGACGTGGTCAAGACCGGCCGCACGCACCTCCAGGACGCAACCCCGATCCGTCTGGGGCAGGAGTTCCAGGGATTTGCCGGCCAGATCGAACGCGGCATCGAGCGCGTAAAGAAAGCCCAAGAAGACCTGGCCGAAGTCGCCCTCGGCGGTACGGCCGTCGGCACCGGCGTCAACACCCACCCGGAGTTTGCCTCAAAGGTCTGCGAGAAGCTTTCGGACCGTTTCGGCGTCGAGGTGCGGGAGACGGAGAACCACTTCCAGGCCCAGAGTGCGATGGACGGATGTGTCTTTGCCAGCGGCGCGATGAAGACGGTGGCGGTTAGCATCATGAAGATCTCCAACGACCTCCGCTGGCTCGGCGCCGGCCCCCGCGCCAGCCTCGCTGAGATCGCCCTACCCGAAGTCCAGCCCGGCTCCTCCATCATGCCCGGCAAGGTAAACCCGGTCATCCCCGAGAGCGCGGCGCAGGTCGCGGCCCAGGTCATCGGCAACGACGCCGCCGTGGCCGTCGCCGGGCAGAGCGGCAACTTCCAGCTAAACGTCATGCTCCCGGTCATCGCCCTGAACCTGCTCCAGTCCATCGGGCTCCTCGCCACCACCGCCACCAACCTCGCCGCCCAGTGCGTCAGCGGCCTCGAAGCCACCGAACGCGGCCCCGCTTTGGTAGAGAACGGCCTCATGCTCGCCACCGCCCTGGCGCCCGAAGTCGGCTACGACAAGGCCGCCGACATCGCCAAGACCGCCTACAAAGAGGACAAGACCATCCGCGAAGTAGCCCGCGAGCAGACCGACCTCTCCGAAGAAGAACTGGATGATCTACTCGACGCCAGGAAGATGACGGAGCGTTAGAGGCTGGAAGAACGAAAAGGCTCAGGCGCGATCTATGTTCTCTACGTTTTCGGCCACCCTTAGCAGACCTTTACGCAACGAGTCTAGATCCTCTTCCGAGAAGCCTTTGAAGAGTTGAGACCGGAAGCGCGCGCTCTCGTCGCTCAACTTTGCCTCCATCTCCTTGCCAGAGGGTGTCAGAAACAACCGTTTGACCCGGGCGTCGTTCTTGTCCTCCCTGCGCCGCACCAGGCCCCGCGTTACCAGACCGTCTACGACCCTGGTGAGCGTCGGACCCTTCATGTCCATTAGCACCGTGAGCTCTCGCTGTTCGATACCGTCTTTGCTCCACAGGTTCACCAGGACATCAAGCTGGACGGCGGTCAGGCCGTATGGCGCCAGGCTCTCGTCCAGAGAACGTCGGATCGCCAGGTGCGCCCGCCTCACCCACGCGACCGGGGTGTCTTGGTAGTCGGATCCGTTTTCCTCTGTTGAGCTATCCATTATCGGGCAGGCTCCTTGAGAAACGCCGAACGGTGTTCCTGTAAGAACTCGTCCATCGTGCGCGGGTAACGTCCCAGTAGGTTTTGTACGGTGTCCGTCGGTTGCTCCGGGATTAGGGTGGCGAGCTCCTCCAACTCTACGATGTGCCGTGCCAACCATTCGGGTAGCTTTGCTTGCGACAGGAGCATATGGTAGTGCTCGTCCCGAGAGATATCCTCATATTCGACCACCGAGCCCGTTACGAGCGAGAGACGCCCGGCCATATCTTGGTTCGTAATAACCTCGGGTCCGGTGAGGGTGATACCCTGGAAACCCGGCGGCTTTTCGTCCAGCAGGAGCCTCGTCGCGATCTCCGCAACGTCCCGGCAATCCACGTAGTTCCGGGGAGATGAACCGGCGGAGCCGATGATCTTGCCGGAGTGCTTGATCGTGTGCGCATTGCGCAGCCAGTTTTGCATGAACGAATAAGGACGCAGAAAACAATACTCTAGCCCGCTCGCGGCAAGCCTCTCCTCGATTTCGCGATGCCAGTCAGCCACCTGCACTGAGGCCGAACCGCCAACTACAGGGGCGGACAACTTCACGACGCGGCGTACGCCGGCTTGGCGGGCAGCTTCGATGGCGCGCGTCTCGGTTTGAACTTGGTCAGGGCTGGTGCCGGTCAGAAGAAACACGGCGTCCGCACCGGCGAAAGCTCGTCTCAGATGATCCGGGGACCCAACATCCGAGGTCACGTAACCGACCCGCGCCGGCCTCTCCTGAACCGCGACGGGGTAGGTGCGGTCCGGCGCCCGAAGAACACCGCGCACCGCACAATCGTAGTTAGATAGCTGACGCATGACCTCGCTGCCCACCGTACCAGTGCCTCCGAGTACCGCGATAAGCCTGGGGCGCGACGGGAAAGTCGTCGGTTCATCCTGCATGGTCGTCTCCTTTTTCACCAAATCGAGCATACGCTAGACCCCTACTCCTGAACCCGCAGAAAGATCCTCAGAAACCTCTCGGTCAGCGGAATCGCGACGATCCCAACCGGAACAGAGATAACGAAAGCCGTTGCAAAGCTCTTCATCCATATAAAGAGGAAACCCTCTACAGGACCCACACTAACCAACAACAAAAGAAGGGACAAAGCAAAGGACATGACGAACCCGATCGCCACGCTCATGCTGATCCCGAAAACTTTCTGACTAACCTTCACGAAATACTCCTGTCTACTATTTGTTCACCTTACCGCTAGTTTCTCCATCAATGTATTTCCAGTAGTCGCCTCCTAGTTTGTTGTTGCACTATCTGTTAGCACGCTAAAGAATATTAG
>JBARZO010000216.1:0-9707 GCA_049650165.1 Rubrobacteraceae bacterium | reverse complement strand
AACTGTCACGCGCTCTCGCCTCGGCCTCCTCGAAAACGACCTCCTCTCTGTAGCTTCCAAAACGGATGAGGGCCGTTGTTTCTGGAGGGGGGAACGAAGCTCCGGCCCTCATCTCTACAAACAATTATCTATCCGGGCGACGGAATATACATGACAAATTTAGATCAATTAGGGGGCAAAACTTGATCATGGGTAAGGCAAACGTACTACTAGATACTGATTGTGCAACGCGGGCTGACAGGTGTAGAATGTAAGTTCTCAAGGACGGAGCTAACCTTGGAGGGTGATCTCATGGAGACGGCGGAACTGCCGCAGACGATTCAGAGGATCATTGAGGCTCGTACAGGGGATGCGGTCTTCGTCGTGGCTCCGGATTACCATATTGCTTACTGGGATTCCCGGTCCGAGTTCTTTACCGGCATAAGGGCCGAAGATGCCGTCGGCAAGCGTTGTTACGATGTGGTTCTCGGCGAACGGGAGGGCGGCGAGCGCTTCTGTAGCTGGGGTTGTTCGGTGATGCGGATGAGCCAGGAGGGTCGTCCGGTAACCAGCTATGACATGCAGATTCACTCCCCTTCGGGTGGCAAGCGGTGGGTGAACGTGAGCACCCTGAGCATCGAGGACGAAGACGGAGCCTACGTGGTACACCTGATGCGGGATTCCCAGGGGGCCCACGAAACCCTGGAGATGGCCCGAGACGTCATAAAGCTTGGCAAGAAGAGCGACAGGAATATAGCTGTTCCCGTAAACCATCGGGACCTACCGGCGCTCACGGGGCGGCAGTTGGAGATGCTCGAACATCTCTCAGAGGGTAAGTCGGTCAAGGAGATCCGGACCGAGCTACACCTCTCCGAAGCGACGGTTCGCAACCACATTCGTTCCGTCCTACAAGCTCTGGACGCCCACTCCCAGCTAGAGGCTCTGGCCCGGGCCCGCGAGCTCGGCATTCTAAACTAGAGAGCCGGCTACACGCACCGAATTTCCTGGCTGTCTTGTGGGCGGAATTTGGTCAATCCTGATCATCAAATTAGTCCGTCCTGCTCATTTTATGGGCTCCACTCTCCGGTACCCTCGAACCAGGTAACCAAAAGCGCCAGAACGAAGGACTGTTTCGTTGAAAGTTTCGTTGAAAGCGAGGTCTTATGAGCGAAGGCGACGTGCCGGACGTTCGTCCCGAAAAAGAAACGAGCAGCGGGGTAGTTCCGGACAGGATACTGCTGGCTACGGATGGTTCCAAGGGGTCTGAACTGGCCGCCCGCACAGCGGCGGGCCTCTCCCGCAAGCTCGGTTCCAGTATGTACCTGATCCACGTCATGCCCGTATCCAGTTTCCATTCGGGTTTCGGGGCAGCGGGTGATTCGGACGAGGGTGACACGCTCACGATCTACGAGGAAGACGTCGGACAGGCCCAGGATCTTCTGGACGAGCAAGTCAAGCAACTCGAAGAAGAGAGTGTAGCCGTCGAGAAAGCGGAACTCAGAACCGGAGAACCCGACGCCGAGGTAGTGAATTTCGCCGAGGAGGTAGGTGTCGACCTCGTGGTCGTGGGGAGCCGGGGAACCGGGGCTTTCAAGCGGGCGCCCATGGGGAGCGTCTCGGACGCCGTATTGCGGCACGCCCACTGCCCGGTTCTGGTGGTACGCGAACAGGAGTCCAAAAATGACGGGAAACAAGCATAGAAGGGACCATTCTGAGAGCTACGCAGACGGGGACGAACTCGATGAGCCTGATTGTAGTATCGTGAACACCGCGCTCGTACAGCGTTTGGGAGAAGCCTACTACGGTGAGGATGCCGGACGCATCGGGTTTCTGAACCTCGTGGCGGGCTCCGGCGCTCTGATGCCCGAAGGGATGGTGCTGACCCACGAGTTCCATCGCAGGTTTCTCGATACAGGAGGACTCGCCCAGGCTATCCGGGACTCCGTCGGTGTTCGTGGAGACATTCGGCGTCGGGTAAGGACGTTGCGCCGCAAGTACGGGCGGCTTCCCTTGGAGGGTGAGTTGAACCGGATGATCTGTGACGCGATCATCGGCCTGGGAGCCCGGACCGTGGTCGTCATCTCCGAGGACGTGACCCGGTCGGGACTAAGGACCATCCCCGAAGCCCGGGAAGCCGTGCGCAAAGCCTGGCTCTCGGTTGGTGGATTAAAGCGGCAGATCGAAGCCGCGGAACGGGGAGAGAAGATCCCTACCTGGCCGGTCCTGATTCAGCGGGAAGTTCACTACGAACCTCGTAGTGGATCTTCCCGTGGTTGATGCTGACTTTCACCACGGACCATTGTGGTCGTGGACGGTGAGCTACTCTAGCTCGTCGAACTCCGAGACGTGGCCCTCGCTTTTCCTATGGGCTACCCAACTTTCGTAGTCGGGATGCCACGGGTGGAGCACCTCGTCAGATAGGTGCCTCCCGACTACCTGCCGCACCACGTTCGTATGGTCTGCACCGCAGTTTGGGCAGGTGGTGTGGTGCTCGTCGGCGTCCAACGTCTGTCCACAGTCGCACTCGATCAGCGCGTGTCCCGGCTTCCAGACGTAGTCCTTACCGTAGGCAACCTCCTGCACCTCGTAGTGGCCCTCGACGCGTACCTTTATCTTGCTCATCTGCTGACACCTCCTTCTCGGATTCTCGGCTCGTACACTAACTATAGAGGCGGCGATATTGTTCGACCTGACCAGTTTCGTTCATATATATGATCAAAGTTGATCTAATCTCGTGCCAAGCAGTTACTTCCTCGCTAATGGTGTTGATGGTGTATTTCGTCGAGATTTTTAGTCAAAATTTTAGTCAAAATCGATCTGCTAAATAGCCCAAACTGCTCAGGCCGAAGCCCTGACTATCGGATAAGGTGAAGAAAATGTAAGCGAGGGTTTGGAGCGTCCGAGATGGAAGCTGCAGGAGAAGGCTATGAGCGGGACCTGGAGCCAGAGGCTCTGTATAAAGAGTTCCTAATCCGCCAAAAAGCGCGGTTGGAAGACATGAGGGCGATGCTGTTGCGGATGCACGCCAGTATAGAAGAGGAAGAGAAGGAGTGGACTGAGAGCATCCACTATGGAAAGCCGGATAACGAGGACGTGGCTGCCCGGATACTAGCCGGGGATTTGGATACCGCCCTTGACTGGCGGTTGACGCGGCGGCTTGGTTACATCCAGCGGGCGCTGGAGAAGATAGAAGAGGGAACCTACGGGATCTGTGACGCCACGGGGAAGCAGATCTCTCGCGGTCGCCTCGAAGCGGTGCCGGAGGCGATCTACACCATCGCAGCCCAGAGAGAACGCGAGCAAAGGCTGTAGACAGAGGGAGTGATGTTCATGAACATTACCCGAAACCCGCTGAGCATCGCCTGGAAAGCCTGGAGGGACGAGCGCGTGGGACATGCGAAGTGTGAGTTGCGGCCCGACAAGGGGACCCCGCTGTGGGCTTCGGACGAGGCTCCCATCTATTACTGGTCGGCGGACGAGTATGACGCCGAAGAAGCCTACTACGTCGGCTACAAGGGTTCGGTGGTGAAGCAGCCCAAGAGCTTCGGCAACCCGCGCCACGGTTACCGTTGCGGACGAAACGAATATAGGATACTGTTCGATTGAGGAGGTAGGTATATGGAGCAGACACCACACCCTGCGCGAACGAATGGGGGGCATCGGGGCGACAAGTTGGTCGTGGGCTGGTTTTCATTTACTTGCTGCGAGGACAGTACGATCCTTCTGGCAGAACTTCTGAACGATCACTTCGAGGAGTGGACGAAGTTGGTCGAGTTTCGGCACATGAAAACACTCAAAACGAACAACTCGATCACCGGGCTGGACGTGGCGTTTGTCGAGGGGGCGATCTCCTCAGATTCGCAGGCTGCCGAGGTTCGGGAGATACGGGAGAACGCGAAGTATGTCGTGGCGATAGGCGCTTGCGCCTGTACCGGCAAGCCTTCGACGAGCCGGAACCAGTTCGTTAGCGAGCAGATAACCGAGCGGATACAATGGTACCTAGATCACTTCGACTACAGTGAGAAGGTGAAACCACTCGACCAGGTAATAGAGGTCGACGATATGGTGCGGGGATGCCCGATGAACGCCGAAGCGTTCGACCGGGCGCTTGGGAAGTATCTGGAGCTATTCGAGGTGGGTCAAAATGTCTAGCCGAAAGATAACGATAGACACCATAACGAAGATCGAAGGCAACGCCGGGCTCAAGGTGTTTATAGAGAATGACGCGGTAGAGGACCTGCAATTCATCATCGAAGACTACCGGAGGTTCTTTACGGTGGCGGCCAGGGGCAAGCGGATCAAGGCGGTCCCATCCTTTCTGTCCCGGATTTGCGGCACGTGTTCGGTTGCCCATCTTTTCGCTTCCCTGAAGGCGATAGAGAGCTCACAGGAAATCGAGGTTAGTGAGCACACAGAGACCCTCCGGCGGCTGGCGTACGACGGGCTCATGATCCGGGACCACGCGCTGCACCTGTACTTCTTCGTGTTGCCGGACCTACTGGGGATAGATTCGATCTTCGATATCTCCGATGAGCCGGGTGACTCCGGTCACACGCTGCTACGGGATTCATTCGACATCAAACGTCTCGGATCGGACATAACCAACGTCATCATCGGCGCGGCTATCCACGCCCCGCTACCGACCGTTGGAGGGTTTCTAAAGAACCCGGACCCGACGAAGTTCCCGGAGCTCGTCGAGCGGCTGAGAGCAGTGCGGCCGCAGGTGATCCGGGGTATCGAAACTTTCCTGGAGTGGGATGCGAGCCTCGTCCGGAACTCGGATTACCTGGGTCTGCGCAATGACGCGCGGTTCGATTTCCTAGAAGGTGAGATCTTGAACTCCAACGGCCGGCGAATCTCCGGTTCGGAGTTCAAGGACTATTTGCAGTACGTGCAGATCCCTTATTCACACGCGGAAGGGTATCAGTTCTCTGACACGGGGGAAGATTATCTCGTCGGCGCGCTCGCCCGGGTGAACCTGAACAAAGACGTTCTGCATCCCCGGACAAAGGCGGACATAGAAACGTCTCTCGCGGCCTTTCCATCGAACAACGTCTACCATAACAATCTGGCGCAGGCCATCGAGGTTCTGCAGTGCGTAGACGATGCTATAGACATTCTGGAAACCATACAGATCGCCGACGAAAAACCCGTCAAGAAACCGGCGCAGGCTGGTACGGGGATGGGGGTGATCGAGGCTCCACGCGGGCTTCTGTACCATATGGCGAAAGTGGACGAAGAAGGAGTCGTCGAAGACTACGACGTCATCGTCCCGACGGCCCAGAACCAGATAAACATCGAGAACGACCTGAAAGACTACTTCGGAGAGAATCTCGACAAAGACGACGAAAGCCTGCGACTGAACGCCGAGAGCATCATCCGGGCCTACGACCCTTGTATGTCGTGCGCGACTAACTTCCTCAAGATAGATTGGATCCGCAAGTAATCCATTTCCCCTTCTTGCGGTACGCCGATTATGGAAACCCTGTCCAGCTTGCCTATCTTCTTGAGGTACTTCAGTTGAAAAGCAAGATCAAAATCGTGCACCGAGCCACGAGGGGACAAAGCCAGCCTACCGACTTCGTCCCCTTCGATCAAGACCACCTCTCGTATCCCAAAAACCGTATCGAGGATCACAACGTGTTTTTCTCCCGCAAAAGGAACGTCTTCATTGGGCTGGACGAAGACAAACGAGACATTGTCGTTTGTGTCTTCCAGTCGTTCTGCAACGTCGAGCGCCCTACGGTCCTCCGGTACATCCGCATTGCCGAAAACGTAGACTCTCATGCGAGCTTACTGTAGCAGCACAGCCGTTGGTCACGGGCAACTTGCAGGCTCTTCTAGTCAATTCTTGCCAAATAAATGAGCCAGCCTGCTCAGGTAGAGGGCGATGACCCCTATTAAAGTATGAGAAAGGATGAACAGAGTAATGAGAAAGGATGAACAGAGTAGTTTGAGGAGTGGGTGCGGATGAGTGACTTCTTGACAAAGGTTCTGCTGGCAACCGACGGGTCTAAAGACGCTGCCCTGGCGGCCCGGGTCGCCGTAGATCTCTCTAACAAATCCGACGCGGAGTTGCACATCGTCCATGCCTGGATGCCGCTGCCGCACTACGCCTACCCCAGTTTAGTAGAGGAAGGCTACTTCCCGCCCTACGAGCAGGGTGCCCGAAAGGTTCTCGTGGAGCAGGTGCATCGTATAAGAGAGATCGGTGGGAAGATAGAAGGGGACTACTTAAAGTCGGGACGTCCGTCGGATGTGATCCTGAAACTCGGTGACGACATAGAGGCTGACCTCATCGTTCTGGGCAGTCGCGGTTTGGGCCCGGTGCGCCGCCTCGTTCTCGGGAGCGTCTCCGAGGAGGTCGTCCACCACGCCCGGCGCCCGGTGCTGGTAGCGCGCGGGGGAGAGAGAGCCTGGCCGCCGGAACAAGTGGTCGTTGGAGACGACGGATCAGAAGAGGCGGAGCGGACGGGAGAGTTGGCGGCTGGTATAGCGGATCTGTACGGAGCGCGGGCGACGTTGGTAGGTGCTGAACCCAAGCCTCCCCGGCCTCCGGACCTACCGGAGTACGAACATGGTCTATACGAGCGGCTGGTCAAAGATTATTTTCGCGGGGAGAGGAAAAGGCTAGAGGAGAGAGCCGGTCGGATCGCGGAGCTCACCGGACTGCGTCCCGAGGTCAGTTTTGTGACGGAAGACCCTACGTCCGCGATATTGACGGCGGCTAAAGGGTCCGTTTCTACAATGGTCGCGGTCGGGTTTCGAGGGCGAGGAGCGGTCGAGCGCACGATTCTGGGAAGCGTCTCGACCAAGGTGCTCCGGGTGGCGGAGGGCCCGGTGCTAGTCTGTCCCCGTTGACGTTGAGAACACTAACGAGAGGAGGTTGCCATGAGTTGTAGAGAGCGTTTGGAAACCTATTTGCGTGAAGAAAGGGTACCTTTTCAGACTCAGCATCATTCAAGGGTCTTCACCGCGCAGGAGGTCGCCGCAGCCGAACATATCCCCGGCAAGATGCTCGCCAAGGTGGTCATGGTGGTAGCGGACGAAAAGTTGGTCATGCTTTCCCTGCCGGCACCTTACCAGGTGGACCTGGAAAAAGCGCGCGAGGTACTGGAGGATGAGGAAGCGAGGCTCGCCGAAGAGAAGGAGTTCGAAAATACCTTCCCCGATTGTGAGGTGGGGGCGATGCCGCCTTTCGGCAACCTCTATGGGGTTCCCATCTACGTCGATGAGTCCCTGGCCGAAGACGAAACAATCGTGTTCCAGGCGGGAACTCACACCGACACGATGAGCTTGAAGTACGATGACTTCGAGCGTTTGACGCAGCCTACTGTTGTCGAGTTCGCACATAAGAACTAAAGACTGGGTTTGCTTACTGGAGTTAGTGAACGGAGAAGGAGAAAGAGATGAGCAATCTACCGGAAAAGATACTGCTGGCGACCGACGGATCGGAGGACGCGGCTGCAGCGGCGCGGGCGGCCGCCGATCTCTCGAAAAGGTTGAACGCGGATCTGTACGTGGTCCACGCCTGGCGGAAGCCCCACGAATACGAGTACCCCGGCGTGCCGCAGCCGATCGACGCCGCGGCCCTCTTTCAGCGGCAGGCGGAAGAAGTGCTGAAGAAAGAGCGCGGACGCCTGCAGCGGATGGAAGTCGAAGTAACGGAGTCTTATCTCGAACTGGGGCGTCCGGCGGACGTAATCCTGAACTTCAGCGAGCAGTTCGGGATTGACCTTATCTTGATGGGCAGCCGGGGACACGGGACGTTCGGAAGAATCGCCCTGGGCAGCGTTTCGGAAGAGGTTGCCCATCACGCTTCCTGCCCGGTGTTGGTGGTGCGGGGTGGCGAACAGACGTGGCCCCCGGAGCGGATCGTCGTCGGTGACGACGGCTCGGAGGACGCCAGCAGAGCCGGAGATCTGGCCGTCGGGCTCGGAAAGCTATTCGAGGCGCCGATTCTGCTGGTACGGGCGTATCATCAGCCCCCGCCTCCTATGGAGCTTATGTCGGATCAATTCGACCTCTACGAGCGCATGATCGAGCAGAATTTCGAGAGAGAAGCCCAGGCTCTGGAGGAAAGGGCGGAGAAACTGGAGAGCGAGCTAGGCACGCGTCCCAAGACGGAAACCGCGTCGGGAAACCCCGCAGAGGTCCTGGATGAGGCCGCCGGGGAAGACGAATCCACCCTGATCGTCGTAGGTTCCCGGGGTCTCGGGGTCGCGAGACGCATGGCGCTCGGTAGCGTCTCGACCAAGATACTCCGGGCTGCGAAAGGACCGGTTCTGATCTACCCTCACGCTACCATTTGAGTTGTCGATAACGTCGAGGTGGAGCCGGTCAAAAGGTGAAGGCGCACGCCGATCTGGATGGTGTCGTCTACGAGTTGCTTTACGGTCAGCGCCGATCGATGCATCTACTCGGACCCCAGTGCGTCTTTCGCGTAGAGTTGTTGTGAGGGACAGCCATTCAAAGAGAAAGGTTCTGAGATGAGCGATCTACCGACGAGGATTCTGCTGGCGACTGACGGCTCCGAAGACGCGACGCTGGCCGCCCGGGCGGCAATAGACTTGAGCCAGAAGATCGGGGCCGAACTGCACGTCGTTCACGCCTGGCAGACCGTGCCATCTCCCCATTTCGAGACCTGGATAAACAGTTCTCTGGAACAGGAGGCCCAGGAACTACTCGACGAGCAAAAGAAGAAAATCGAGGATTCCGGCGGAAAAGTCGTGGAGGCTTACCTCAGGAAGAACTCTCCCGCCGAAGCCATAGTCGGGCTGGCCAACGAGATAGACGCAGACTTCATCGTGATCGGCAGCCGGGGGCTGGGTCCGGTAAAACGCCTCTTGCTGGGCAGCGTTTCCGAAGGTGTCGTCCACCACGCCCACGTGCCGGTGCTGATATTGCGCGGTGGAGATGAGGCTTGGCCTCCGAAAAGGATGGTCGTTGGCGAAGATGCCTCAGAGGACGCCCGGCGGGCGGGGGAACTTGCCGCCTGCATCGCGGAGCTGTTCGGCGCGGAGGTGCTGTTGGCGCACGTGGTTTCTCTGCAGTGGATGGTCTTGAAGGCGGAGTCTCAGGGAACAAAAGCGGTAGACGAGGTGATGCGTCGGGCGGAAGAGCATTTGTCAGAGCAAGCAGCAGAACTGGAAAGTTCTTCCGGTTTACGCTCGAAGACCAGGGCCGTAATGGGCTACCCGGCTCTGACGCTGGCGGAGATCTCCCGGGAGGAAAAGCAGACCTTGCTGGCGATCGGGAGCCGGGGTCTCAACGCTGTAAAGCGGGTGACGCTCGGAAGTGTTTCCAGCAATGTCCTGAGAACGGTCGAGGGGCCGGTTCTGGTGGTTCCTCCCTCGGATCGCCAGGTAGATTAGCTCTGGACCTCAGGCCGGAATCGTAGGGCTTTCAGGCTGCGAAATATCCCAGAAGCCAGGTTTTGTAGCCAATACTGGTCAGATAAATAGCTCAAACTGCTCAGGAAAACGTACTCTCGCGGCTTTACAGTCAGGGTAGTGAACAAGTCGGCTAGAGGTCGAAGGTATAGAGAGGTGGTGGCCTGATGAGTATATTCCCGGCGAAGGTTTTGCTGGCGACCGATGGTTCTGCGGAGGCGGACCGGGCCTTGCGCGCGGCGGTAGAGTTGGTGGGTAAGACCGGGTCGGAGCTGCACCTGATCCACGTCTTGTCGGTGCCGCTCTACTACCATCCCGAACGGCACGGCTATCGGG
>JBARZO010000215.1:0-6467 GCA_049650165.1 Rubrobacteraceae bacterium | reverse complement strand
TAGGCTCTGAAGCCTGCCCGATCATGACGTGTGAAGAGCCGGTAATGAGCGCCACCTTACCGACCTCGACCACCCCAAGTCCCAAAGCCCCAACGTGGGCGTCTACGCCGCCCTGGGCCACGGGCGTTCCTGCCTTCAGTCCGAGTTCTTCCGCAACTTTTTTTCTCAGCTCCCCGACTACGGCGCCCATGTCGAGCACTTCTTGCGAGAATTTCTCCAGCACGTCTCCGGCGTCTACCGCCTCGTAGAGGCTTTCAGGGTAACCGCCCTCGTCCCGGTCGTAGTAATACTTCGCACTGGCGATGTTGATGGAGGATGCCCATTCGCCGGTCAGGCGATGTATCAGCCAGTCGTTGCAGTCACAGATGCGTTGGGCGTTCTTGTATATTTCTGGCTCTTGCTCCTTGATCCAGAGCGTTTTGGGTAGACCCCACTCAGCGGAGACGGGACCGTAACCGTTGTATTTGAGGGCGTCCTCGCCGGTCTCGGCGACGCGATTCGCTTGCTCGGAGGCGCGTACATCCATCCACATGATCGCCTGGCGCAGGTGCCGGTCTTTTTCGTCCATCGCCAATACCGTGCTACTCGTAGCGTCTACAGAGATACCAGCGATCTCCCCGGCGTCGACGCCACTCTCTTGCGTAGCCTTATTGGTAGCTGTTACTAGAGAAGACCACCACTCATCGGGGTCTTGCTCAGCCCAACCAGGACTCGGATGCTTTAGGGTGAACTCCTCTTCGGCAAATACTACTGGCGTGCCTTCAGGGTCGAAGACACCAACTCTTACACCCCCAGTTCCGTAGTCGATTCCCATCAAGTATGGTCCCTCGGTCATAGCACTCCTCCTTCTCGTCTTCGCGGTTGTGTTCCGCTTCGACGCTTTAGCGTTCCCTTAGTCGCTATTCCAGCCGTACTCTTCCCATAATTGGGAAGGGATGAGCCGGTCGATCCTCTCCAATGTGTAGTTCGGTAAGGTCTCGGTTTCTCCAGCAAGGTCTTCTGCCTTCGTCTCACCTGTCAATACGATCGCCGAAGGCATTACAGCGTCGTTCGCCATCTCGATCTCTGTGTAGAGCCGGTCGCCAGTCATGATGCAGTCCTCCGCTTCGAGTCCCACTACACCCAGGATGGTCTCCAGCATGATGGGGTCCGGCTTTCCGACGTTGACTTCACATTTCGCACCAGTGCATCCCTCTATAGCACCGACTATCGCCGCCGCATCCGGCTCGCCCCGACCTCCCGGGAACGGACAGTAACGGTCCGGGTTGGTAGTCACCAGTCGAGCCCTTTCGTGGAACCAGATTGCATCGAAGGCTATCTGGAGTTTCCGGTACTCGAAGCCCCGGTCGTAGCTGGCGATGACTATGTCGATCTCCTCGGGATTCTCCGAGATTTTTATACCGGCCTCCCGCAACGAGTTCTTGAGCGGTTCCTCACTGATCGGGAACACTGTCGCGTCCGGGCGATTTTGGAGCAGCCACTGGGTCATGGTGACGACGGTGTTGATTATCTCGTTCTCCGGCGTTTCGAGACCCATCTTAGTTAGCTTCTCCGCGTACATTGCGGGATCTTTCGTAGGATTGTTGGAGAGGAAAACCACTCGTTTTTCGAGTTCCCGAAGCTTCAGGACCAGACGTTTCGCCCCGGGCAGTAGGTCATCGCCCAGGTATATGGTCCCGTCCAGATCGAAGATGTAGCCTTCGTAGAGATGATCCGGCGCCTTCAGAGAGGCCGAAGATCGGATTTCGCTACCTTGGTTCATGTAGCCTTCTGGACATTGATCTTATCTAGTTTCCTGTTTTTGCGGTTTGCCCATAAGCTCACCGCCGAAGAACGTCTCCCAGGGCATGTCCAATGGCTTATCTTCAACTACCACCGCATAGAGATGCCGCATCAAGGGGAAGTCCTCTTCTCCTACGATCCCTCGCTCTGTGAGCTTTAGCAATGCTCCACCTATGACCTCGATTGCCGCAACCCCCTCTAGCGTTACGCCTTCCATCCGGTCATTTTGTACTTCGGAGAACGGTACTCCGGCCCCGGCGAAGCGCCCAGCCTTCACGTTACGTCCACCCATGCTGGTGACGAACATGTCCCCTACTCCAGCCAGTCCGTAGGCTGTCTGTGGCTTGCCTCCTAGCAGTTCCATCCACAGCCCGAGCTCGCGCGTGGCTTGACCGAAGAGTGCTGCGCCGTAGTTGTAGTTGCGGTATTTGGCTTCCTGTTCACCTTCCCGGTCTAAGATGCCGTCCATGAAGCCGGCTCCGAAGGCGTAGCAGTTCTTGATCGCCGCACACGCCTCGCACCCGGTGAAGTCCGTATCTGTCCACACATGATAGAAGTCCGTGCGGAAGATCCCGGCCAGCTTCTCTAACACATCCGCGTCCTCGCCGGTAAAGGCTACGCAGGTATCCCTCCGCACGGCTACCTCCCCGGCTATGGCCGGTCCCGTGATCGCCGACCAGGAGACTTGCTCTCTAATGTCCTCCGGCACCTGTTCGGCCAGTACCTCGGGCAAGATACGCAGGTTGCCCTCATCGTCGGCCTCCATACCTTTGGTCACGGCGATCATCATCATGCCGGGCTTCAGAAGTGAGGCGAATTGTTCGCTGGCCCATTGCACCCCGAAAGAGTTGACACCGCTCATGGCGATGTCCGCACCGTCGAAAGCTTCTTCCGCTTCCTCTAGTTGGTAGGCGCGCACACCCTCGGGGAGTTCGAGTTCCAGGCCCGGATGCACGCCGGTCTCTTTGATGGAGTCTATGATCTCACGGTCTAAGTGGGTGCCTACGAGGCGAACTTCGTGTCCGTTGTCCGAGAGTGGAAAGCTTAGTGCCGTAGCCATTATGCCCGATCCCAAAACGCTTACCGTTGCCATCGCTATTCACGCTCCTGACTTGTGGGTTCATTGCTGACTTTCATCTAACGCAATATCGAAAAACTCAACCTATTTGACCGCCCCGGAGGTTAGTCCCCGGACCAGTTGCTTCTGGGTGAGCCATCCGACGATTACCGGAACGATGATCGCCAGCGTGGTAAACGCCGATAGCTGCGCGAAGAACTGCCCGCGCGAGGTCTGCTGCGACGCCACGGCCACCGAGAGCGGCCCCCACTCGACGGATGTAAACGAGAGACTAAAAAGGAACTCGTTCCAGGCAAAGATCACGCAGAGCATGGCCGTCGAGGCGATGCCGGCACGGGTGAGCGGTATCACTATCCAGAAGAGCATCTGCGAGAGGTTCACCCCGTCCACCTGGGCCGCCTCCAGGATACCCCTCGGAATGTCTTTCATGAACTGGTACATCATCCAGACCACGATGGGCGTATTCATCCCGACGAAGACGATTATGAGAACCCAGGCCGTGTCGAGCAATTGCAGCGTCCTGAAGATTATGAACAGGGGGACCAGCACCGCAACTTGCGGCAACGCCTTCGTGGTAATGAACCAGAACACTATGCCCTCGTTGTGCTTACTGCCGTAGAAGCTAATGGAGAAAGCCGCCGGTACGCCGAGCACCAGGATTATGATCGTGGAGGCTCCTACTATGATTACGGAGTTGAAGAACGGGCCCCAAAAATCTGGTAGCGCTGACGCGTACTGCTCCAAAGTCGGCGTAAAGAGAATCTGTGGCGGCAGCGCGTAGGCCGCGGCGTTGGTCTTGAAACTGGTAACGATGAGCCAGAAGATCGGGCCGAAGATCACGAACACCGCCATCCAGAGCACCGCGTTCTGCAGGTAGTGTCCCCAGCGGATCGGTCTTTTCTGCTTCGGCGAGGCTGGTGTGCTGCTCACGCTAGGTCTCCTTTGCTACGGCATTGGCGGCTCTCAATAAAACGGTGAGGATCAAGATGGTTACGACGAGCGTCGCCACCCCGATAGCCGACGCCACCCCGACCTGCGTCCCGACGAGCCCTTCCTGGTACGTCAGGTACTGCAGGTTCATGGAACTCGTTCCCGGCCCGCCGGCGGTGCCGACGTAGATCACACCGAAGACCTGAAACATGAAGATGGTCGCAAGCAGTATGACCATCCTGTAATACGGCAGCAGATACGGCAACTCTATGTAGCGGAACACCAGGAACCTGTTGGCGCCATCTAGCCGGGCGGCTTCCCGTTGTTCTTCCGGGATGGCCTGCAGACCGGCGAGCAGCACCAGCATGAACAGCGGCTCCCACTGCCACGCTACCATCATGGCGATCATGATGAGCGGCTGCTGAGCCATCGGGTTGAAGCCCTCGATCCCGATAACACCCGCGAACCAGGTCAGGATGCCGAAGTTGGGGCTGAAAAGCTCGTTCTTGAAGATCAAGCCTATAACCACCGGCATTATAAAGAACGGCGTGACCAGCAAGGTCTGTACGAGCCCCTTACCGAAGAAGTCCCTGTTGAGGAGCAGCGCCAACCCGAGACCGATGGAGCAGCACAACATGAGCGCGATGGCGTTGATAGCCAGGGTCTGTAGCAGGATGTCCAGGAACCTCGACGAGAATACCTGGCCGGCATAGTTGGCAACGCCGTTGAAGGTCCTGCCGAGGTCGGGTCGGGTCAGGTTCCAGGAGAACAGGCTCAGATATATCGTGTACAGAAACGGTATCTGCGTGATTACTACGACGATAAAGAGCCCCGGATACAGCAACGTGCGCCGTTGTTTCGCCGGCGAGGCGGACGCCACGCTCGACCGGGACTCGCCCGAACTCCCTACTGATTGATTGGAAGCCATTTCCTTACCTCACACTCGTGGAACCGTGATCCTCTCTACGCCAACTGCCTCAGCCCTCCAGGTACTGGCCCTCGCGGGCGATGTTGAGCGCCTCTTGCTGCGCCCTCTGCTGCATCTCCTCGGGCGTTATGTCGCCGGTGATGACGCTCGACAGGATGCGACCGACCGAGTCGCCGAGCTGCTGGAACTCGGGGATCACGATGTACTGGATGCCGGTGTACGGGACGGGGTCCGCGGTCGGGTTCTCTGGGTCCGCGCTTTCGATGGAGTCGAGCTCTATGTCGGTCCAGGGGTTCTCTCCGTACGGCGTGTCCTCGTAGGTGGAGCGGCGCGTGCCGGGCGGAACCCGCCCGTAGCCCAACTCTTCTCCGACCAGATTTATGTAGTCTTTGTTGGTAGACCACTTGAGGAACTCGAATGCGGCTTCCTTATTCCTGCTGGCGGCCTCTATCCCCAGCGACCACGAGTACAACCAGTGGGCACCGTTCTCTACTTCGGCGGTTGGTCCGTAGGCGAATCCTACGTTCTCCGCCACGTCCGAGCTCTCTTCGTCGGTCACGAGGCCGCCCGCGACGGTCGCGTCGTACCACATTGCAGCGTTTCCGCTGGAGAAGAGCGTCAGGCACTCGGGGAAGTTGTCGGAAACTATGCCGGACTGGGCGTAGTTACTCGCCAGGTTCACGTACGACTCGATAGCCGCCCTGACCTCGGGACTGTCGAGTTGCGGCTCCCAATTCTCGTTGTACCAACGCCCGCCGTAAGTATTGATGAACGTACCGAAGGGGGCCATGTTCGCGCCCCAGCCCGGCAGGCCGCGCAGGGCTATGCCGTTGACGCCGCCATCCGGGTTGTGGAGTTGCTCGGCGAACCCGGTTACCTGTTCCCAGGTGGGACGCTCCGGCATCTCGATACCGGCTTCTTCGAACAGATCCCGCCGGTAGAAGAGCGAAGAACTCTCGCCGTAGAACGGTATGGAGTAGAGTTGGTCCTCGAAAGAAAGGCTGGTCCGCCACGTCTGCAATATGTCGTCGAGGTCGTAGGCGTTCCGCTCTTCCTCGCTCATCTGCTCGAAAAACGGGTTCAACGGCTCCAACCACTCGCTCTGGGCCCAGATCGGGGTCTCGTAGCTGCTGATCATGACGATATCGAAGTTGCCGGCGTCTAGCGACACGTCCTGGGTCACCCTCTGACGCAAATCGTTCTCCGGCAAGAACTGGAACCTGACCGTGATGTCGGTCTTATCGGTAAAGTCCTGTACCAGACTCTCCATGTCTTCCATCTGAGGGTTATTGACCGCCGCGACGGTTAGCTCCGTCCCGGCCAGATCTCCACCACCGTCACCCTGACTCTCACCACCACAAGCCGACAGCAGCGGAATCATGGCCGAACTCGCGGCCAGCGCTCCACCCATCTTCAGGAATTTTGCGCGCGTGAGTCTACGCGCCACAAGCTCATCTGCACCAAACGACCTTGCCCTATCTTTGCCCAATTTGGGTCTCCTTTCCTCGCTTGTGATTGTAAACACACCTTTAGGCTCGTGTCAAATTTGCAATATTTTTGCAAATATGTGCATTACTCTGGTATGAGGACTACATAGCTTTGTGAGAGGGGGTGCGCTGGCAGGGTGCTAAGATACGGCGAAAACATTATGTGACCGTCAGGCAGGCGCGTAACGCGAAACTGGCGGTTCAAGTAGATCGGTGCACTTTGTCGGCCCGGTGTACGCGTGTGAAAAGGAGAACCTCCAGC
>JBARZO010000214.1:0-7763 GCA_049650165.1 Rubrobacteraceae bacterium | reverse complement strand
CTCGGGTACCGCGACGATCTCCGTCCGACCCTCGGGTAGCTCGTCTTCGTTTTCCTCCATCTCCGGGGGGTTTTTCTGGATTTCCTCCATCCTGGAGCGGATGTCTTCTACCATTTGCTCGGCCTCTTCGTCCCCGATCACACCGCGCTCACGGAGAGTTTTGGCCCAGATCTGGCAGACCGTCGGGTGCTCCCGGATTTTGTCGTACATAACGGGCTGGGTATACGCAGGCTCGTCGCCTTCGTTGTGCCCGTACCGCCGGTAGCCGACGAGGTCTATCATGAAGTCTTTCTTGAACTTCTCGCGATAGGCGTAGGCAAGCTCCACCGCCGCCAGGCAAGCCTCCGGGTCGTCGGCGTTGACGTGGACGACCGGGATCTCGAACCCCTTCGCCACGTCGCTAGCATACTGGGTCGAGCGAGCCTCGTGCTGCTCGGTGGTGAAACCGAGCTGGTTGTTGGTAATTATGTGGATCGTGCCGCCGGTCGTGTACCCGGGCAGGCGCGAGAGGTTGAGCGTCTCGGCCGCCACCCCCTCGCCGGGAAACGCCGCATCGCCATGCAGCGTTACCGTGAAGGATCTATCCGTATCGGACGTGGGCTCGCCCGGCTCGTCCCGTTTCTCCTGCGCGGCGCGGGTCATACCCTCCGCCACGGGGTTGACGTGCTCCAGGTGGCTCGGGTTCGGCGCCAGGTTGATGAGGACTTTCCAGTCCTCTTCTCCCTCTTCCAGATGGAACTCTCGCTGGCCGAGATGGTATTTCACGTCACCGACCCAGCCACCACCACCGCTCTCGGCAACCGCCGGGTCTTCGCCCCGGTCCGGCTGTTGGAACTCGTTGAAGATCTTGGCGTAAGGCTTGTTCAGCACGTGGGCCAACACATTCAAGCGTCCCCGGTGGGCCATCCCCATAACGATCTCCGGGGTCCCAACGTCGGCGGCGAGACGGATCATGCGGTTCAGCATGGGCACGACCATGTCGTTGCCCTCGACGGAGAACCGTTTCTGACCGAGGAAGGTCTTGTGGAGGAACTGCTCAAAGGTGTCTACCCGGGTGAGCCGCCGGAGGAGCCTCTTGGCCGCCTCACCTTCCAGGCCTCCGTTGAACACCCCGCCCTCGACCGAATCACGGAGCCAGAATCGCTCTTCGGGCTTGTGGATGTGGCCGAAGTCGTAGCCGGTCGTGCTGCAGTAGAGCCGTCGCAGTTCGTCACACGCTTCTTTGGCCGTCGTCGTCCGGTCCACCAACGGTCCGCCGATAGCGCTAGACGGCATCTTTTCGAGGTCTTCTTCGGTGACCTCGTGGAATGCGGGATCTAGCGTCGGATCCCCGGGGGGCTCGGTTCCGAGAGGGTCCAGATGCGCCGCCATATGGCCGAAATCTCGGATGGAGCGGATAAATTTCGCCGCCCCGACAACGGTATCGACGTCCACACCAGCCTCGGACACGGCGACGGACCCGCCACCGTTGGTTTCCATCTTCGGCGGACTCCAGCCATCGAAGAACTGGCGCATACTTTCATCTACGGACTCCGGGTCGCTACGGTATTGCTCGTAGAGTTCCAATACGTATCCGAGGTTCGGCCCATAAAATTGGCTCTCAGTGGCTTTCTCCATAGGGATCACTTCCTCAAGCGGGTTCTACCGGTGTGCCTGTGAACAGCGGTGTAGCGCGGAGTAACCCGATGATGGGCTCTGTATCTCTCCGCAGTAACTTTTTCGCAGAATAATTCAGCATCTCTATCTCGTTTAATAATACCCCACATACAATCCTCTTTTTACCCAACATCTTGTTTATGTAGACTCTCTCTCCAGACCAAACATTACGTCCGTGTTTTGCGACTATCCGTTTAGCTGCGAGAGCGTCCCGCGCAGGTCTTCCGCCATTCCGCTGTGCCCGTATTTTTCCGACTGCTCGATACCCTTCTCATAAGCAATCCGCGCCTCCTCCCGGCGCCCCAATAGCGTAAGGACTTCTCCCAGCCGCGAGTAGGCGTTGCCTTCATCGTCGTGCTTGGCGACATAGCGTTCCAGAACAGCCGCCTCGTCCTCGTGGTGCTCGACTTTACCGTACTCATTCGCCAGCGCGAGTAGGCCGGTTGGGTTGTCGGGGTTATCCGCCAGCATGCGCTCGAAGTACTCTATCCTGTTTGCGAAACCCTCCATTTTCAGCCTCCCATAGACGTTGCTTTTCTGTGAGTTAGTATAGGCTCGATGGAACCGCGCCGCGCAAAAGGACAACGTCGATTCGAGACCCGCGCCGTACACTCCGGCGAACTCCGGAGCACGAACCGGAACGGCGATACGCGGGATGTGGATTTCTACCCGATCTCCACCCCCATTTACGCCTCGACCACGTTCTCCCACCCGAACATCGAGACGACGGACCGGGTGCTCGGCGGCGAGCAGGAAGGCTACAGCTACGCCCGCTACGACAACCCCACCGTCGTCGCATTCGAGAACGCGCTGGCCGCTTTGGAAGGCTCGGGCCGGGCTTTCGCTTTCGCCTCGGGGATGGCCGCCATGCACGCGGCGCTCTCGGCGGCGGAGTGCAGCGGCGAATGTACGGTACTTGCCGCCGACCAACTCTACGGTTCGACGGCCACGCTTCTCGTTCAAGTCTTCGGAGCATCCGGCGTAGAGACTCGCTTTTTCGACGCTTGCGATCCCGATGACCTAAAAGAAAAAGTAGAGAAGCTAAAGCCCCGGGCCGTCGTAGTGGAGACTATATCCAACCCGCTGCTCCGGGTGGCAGACGTGCCCCGTATCGCAGAGATCACCCAGGCCGCAGGCTCCGCGCTCATAGTAGATAACACTTTCGGCACACCATATGTCCAGCGTCCCCTGGAGTTGGGCGCGAACATCGTGGTTCACAGCGCCACCAAGTACCTCTCCGGGCACGGAGACCTCACCGCCGGGGTCGTGGTCGCGAAGCCACCCTACGACGGGGCGGTAGAGCAAATGCGCAAGCTCGTGGGTGGTGTGCTCGGGCCTTTCGAGGCGTGGCTCGCATTGCGGGGTCTAAAAACGCTCCCACTTCGTATGGCCCGCCAGTGTGAGAACGCTCGCGAAGTCGCCGCCTGGCTCTCGTCACATCCGAAGGTAGGCAGGATCAACCACCCTTCCCTAGAAGATCATCCGGACCACGAAACTGCCCAACGGGTCCTGGCCGAAGCTGGAGGGCTGCTCTCCTTCGAGCTTACAGCCGAAGGGCGCGAGGACGCTTTCAGGTTCTTGAACGCCCTGGAGCTTTGTGTAAATGCCCCGAGCCTCGGCGACGTCTACACCCTGGCGATACACCCGGCGACATCCTCGCACCGGGAACTCTCTCCGGCACGCCGGGAGCGGTTAGGGGTGAAGGAGAACCTGATCCGGATCTCCTGCGGCATAGAACACCCCGAGGACATAATCTCGGACCTGGAACAGGCTCTAAACAAACTGTAGGGTTCGAAATGGACCACGTTGTGATCTCCGCAACCGTGACCTGCACACCGGATAGTAGAATTACTATTGTATGAAACATTGGCTGACCCTAATCTTGGCACTCATAGTTGCGGTTCTCGCCGCAGGTTGTGGTGTGGCCGTGGCGCAAAGCGAAGAGGAGCCACAAGTTTTCGTGGCCGAAGTCTCCAAGACCACGGATCGCAACGACGCCTTGACCGAAGATACGGTGAATTATTTGGAGCGGGTGATCTCCGACGCCGAAGCGGCGGACGCGACGGTGGCGATAGAATTGAGCACTTCGGGAGGCGGCCTGGACCAGACCCAGGAAATCGTCGGCATTATGGGCGAGGCAAAAGACACCCCGATCATCGTCTACGTCACGCCGCGCTCGACGCGGGCCGCGAGCGCGGGGACGTTCATCCTCCTGGCAGGCGACGTGGCGGCGATGGCCCCGGAGACCCGTACCGGGGCGGCCACCCCGATCACCTTCTTCGGCCAGGACATCCCGGGAGACCTGGGCTCCAAAGTCCGCAATGATGCCGTAGCCCTCATCACCAGCCTCGCCGCCACCCACGACCGCAACGAAGAGTGGGCCGAGAAAGCCGTCCGGGATGCGGAGGCGGTCAATGCTGAGGAGGCTCTGGAACTGGGGGTAATAGAGTACGTCGAGCCGGACCTGCGCTCGCTCCTTGAGGCCGCCGACGGGGAGACGGTCGAGGCGAAAGGAATAGAGCTCAATACCGCAAACGCCGAACTCGTGGAGAGATCCGTGAGCTTCAAAGAACGGTTCGGCTTCTCCCGCTGGTACATCATAGTCCCCGCAATTCTGCTTCTACTCTTCACTGCCGGCCTGGTATTCGCTGTCGTACGGACGAGTCGCGCGCGCATCAGCACGGGTCGAGAGGGTATGATCGGGGAGGTCGGCACGGTCCGGCAGCAGATCGGTAAGACCGGCGGCACAGTCTTCGTCCACGGCGAGCTGTGGACCGCACTCCCCGAAGAGCCTCAAATGGCCCCCATTGAGTCCGGCACCGAGGTCGAGATCGTGAGTTTCCGCCGCACGGCTATCGTAGTAAAGCCCGCAGCCTAAAAGCTCTTTTCCCGTTCTTCTTTGTCACATGAGCTGAGCCGCCAGCTCCCCGGGGTCTGTCGTCGGGCTCTGGCAAGCATAGCCTTCGCAAACGTAGACGGTAGCTCTACCATCACGCGTCGGACGGTCAGCGAGCAGCGGCACGAGGCCGGAGGACTCTTCATCTTCGGGCCCGCGACCTGCGACCACTTTGTTGGGCAGGTAGCGGGCGTAGACGGTCTCCAGCAGAGCCCGCGTGTCGGGGGAGTCCGGCTTCCCTACCAGGGCCACTTCGCGGGGCCGGGAGAGGTGGAAATCCAATGCTGAGAGCAGGCGTCCGAAGGCTCCGGGTAGTTTTTCCATGCCGCCACTCAGGTTTTCGAGGACGGCTTCGGCCCGCTGCCGGTAGTCGTTGCGATCGAGCAGGAGAGCGAGCTTTAGCAGAACGTCCACGGCGACGGAGGTGCCGGAGGGTGTGGCGTTGTCGTAGATGTCGCGCGGGCGGGTTACGAGCTTCTCGTGGTCCGCGGGAGTGTCGTAGAAGGTCTCGCTCTCGGCGTCCCAGAAGAGCTCGAACATTGCGTCGCACAGGGAGTCGGCGGCGGAGAGCCAGCGCGTTTCGAAGGTCGCCTCGTAGAGCGCCACGAGCCCGTCGGCGACCATCGCGTAGTCCTCCAGGTAGCCGTTGAAGCGGGCGCGGCCATCTTTGTACGAGCGTCGGAGGCGTCCATCGTGGCGCAGCTTCTCCAGTAAGAAAGCGGCGTTCTTTTCGGCCACCGCGCGGTAGTAGTCTCGGTCGAGTACGCGGGCGGCGAAGGCGAAGGAGCGGAGCATGAGACCGTTCCAAGCGGCGAGTACCTTGTCGTCGCGCCCCGGTCGCACGCGACCCTCCCGGACGTCGAAGAGTTTTGATCGGGCTTTCTCTATACGTTCGTCCAATTCGTCAGGAGAGATGCCGAATGCCGTAGCGACGGTCTCTGGATTCTGAGGAACATTGAGGATGTTCTTGCCCTCGAAGTTTCCAGCCTCGGTTACACCCCAGTAGCGCATCGCGAGTTCCGCCTCTTCGGGCTCTAGCGCCTCACGTATCTCTGCGGGAGTCCAGACGTAGAACTTGCCTTCTACGCCCTCGGAGTCGGCGTCTTCGGCGGAGTAGAAACCGCCCTCGGGGGAGGTCATGTCTCGCACGACGTAGTCCAGCGTCTCTTCGGCGACGCGCTTATAAGAATCATCGCCGGTGAGTTGGTACGTCTCCAGGTATAGCTGGACGAGGAGGGCGTTATCGTAGAGCATCTTCTCGAAATGTGGGACGAGCCAGCGTTCATCCACCGAGTAGCGGGCAAATCCGCCGCCGAGGTGGTCGTAGATTCCACCGTTCGCCATTCTTTGTAGCGTGAGCTCCACGCCCTCCAGCGATTCTTCGTCCCCGGTGCGGTGGTGGTGGCGGAGCAGCACCTCCACGTTCATGGGTTGGGGGAACTTAGGGGCGCCGCCGAAACCGCCGAAGGCGTGGTCGACCTGGGATTTGAGTGATTCGGCGGACGCATCCAATAATTCGGGGCCGAGGGTTGTCTTGGGGATGGCGGTGCTGGTCGAAGCCTGAAGGTAGTCGCGGACGCTCTCGGCGCTCTGGAGGACTTCGTCGCGGCGGTTCTCGTAGGCGTCGGAGAGGCTGAGGAGGACTTGTTGGAAGGAGGGCATCCCACGGCTCGGGACGGGTGGGAAGTAGGTTCCGCCGTAGAATGGGGCTCCGTCGGGGGTTAGGAAGACCGTCATCGGCCAGCCGCCGTGGCGGGTGAGGGCTTGAACGGCGGACATGTAGATGGAGTCTATGTCCGGCCGTTCTTCGCGGTCCACCTTTATGCTGACGTAGTGCTCGTTCATCATGCGGGCGGTCTGCTCGTCCTCGAAGGACTCGCGCTCCATGACGTGGCACCAGTGGCAGGCGGAGTAGCCGACGCTCAGCAGGATCGGCTTGTCCTCTACCCGCGACTTCTCCAGCGCCTCTTCGCCCCACGGATACCAGTCCACGGGATTGTCTTTATGCTGAAGCAAGTACGGGCTCGTCTCTTCCGCCAACCGGTTAGCCATCTTCTCCACCTCTCTTCGCGACCGCTAAAAGAGAACGTACCACAAGACTGCGCCGGATTCGTGTGGCCGGAGAGAGGGTAGGAATTTTGGCGAGGAAGAGTATACGCTGGTGAAATTCACGCCGACCGTACGACGACAACTCCCGCCGGCTGAGACGTGGAGCCTTTGTTATCCTTAGGAGGATAGGTACGCGGGAAGGAGAATCATGGATCTTGAGAAGCTAGAGAACACCGTAGATGAGTTGCTTTCGCCGGGACGGGGGATACTCGCCGCCGACGAGAGCACCGGGACCATCACCAAGCGTTTCGAGGCGCTCGGGATAGAGTCTACGGAGGATACGCGCCGGGACTACCGGGAGATGCTCTTCACTACCGAGGGCATCGGGGAATTTCTCTCCGGTGTGATCCTGTACGACGAGACCATCCGCCAGGAGGCCTCCGACGGCACGCTGATGCGTCAAGTCCTAGAAAATCAGGGCATCGTCCCCGGTATAAAGGTGGACAAGAGCACCGTGGCGATGCCCCTCTCCCCCGACGAGAAGTACACCGAGGGCCTCGACGGTTTGGGCGGGCGCCTGGAAGAGTACGTGGAGATGGGCGCGCGCTTTGCCAAGTGGCGGGCGGTTATCACCATCGGCGACGGCATCCCGACCCCCGCGTGCATCAACGCCAACGCCCGCGCCCTGGCGCTGTACGCGGCGTATTGCCAAGACGCGGGGCTCGTCCCGATCATCGAGCCCGAGGTCATCATAGACGGTGACCACTCCATCGAGGATTGCTACGACGTCTCGTTGGAGACCTTCAGAACCACCTTTGAGGCTCTTTACCAGCACGGGGTCGAGGACTCGGGGATCTTGCTCAAGCCGAACATGGTCATCTCCGGCAAAGGCGCCGAGCGTCAGGCGGGCGTCGAGGAAGTAGCCGAGTTGACGGTCGAGTGCCTCAAGCGGAGCGTTCCGGCCGCGGTTCCGGGCATCGTGTTTCTGTCCGGCGGCCAGAGCCGGCTACAGGCTACCCAGCACCTGAACGCCATGAACCAGATGTACAACGACCTGCCGTGGCAGCTATCTTTCTCCTACGCCCGGGCGTTGCAAGAGCCGCCGATGGAGATCTGGGGCGGTGACGATTCCAAAAACGACGAAGCCCAGAAGGCCTTCTAC
>JBARZO010000213.1:0-10299 GCA_049650165.1 Rubrobacteraceae bacterium | reverse complement strand
CTCACCGTGGTGGCCGCCGGGACCTCGCTGCCGGAGGTCGCGACCTCCGTGCTGGCCGCCCTGCGCGGCGAGCGGGAGATAGCCGTGGGCAACGTGGTCGGAAGCTGCCTCTTCAACGTGCTGGCGGTCCTGGGCCTCACGGGCCTCGTGGCCCCGGACGGTATCTCCGTTCCCGGCGCGGCGCTCGGCTTCGACATCCCGGTCATGATCGCCGCGGCCGTAGCCTGCCTCCCGATCTTCTTTACCGGACACCGCATAAACCGCTGGGAAGGCCTCTTGTTTCTCGGCTACTACGCCGCCTACACGCTCTACCTGTTTTTGGACGCCGCCGGACACGAAGCCCTACCGGCCTTCAGCCTCGTCATGCTGGCGTTCGTGATCCCGCTGACCACCGTAACGCTCGCCGTCTTCGCCGCGCGCAGCGCCCAACGCCGCCTCCGAGAGAACGCCTGACGTGCGGGCGGGCGCTTCCGTCATCGGCCGGCGGAAACTTGCCGCCTATCATTGCGTAGACGTAGGCTGAACGCGTGGCTCCATGATTGGTAGGCTCTGGTAGGAAATCCCGTTTAATGAGGAGTGGGTCTTGGAGGTTGGTTCCAGCGAAAATGGCGGGCGGGCGGCCCTGATCGTCAACACCCGCTCGCGCAGTGGGGAGCGAGCTTACTCTGAAGCCCTTGACCGCTTACAAAATCTCGGTGTGTCGCTTGGTGCAACGTACGCCTTGCGGGACCCGGCGAGGCTTCCGGAGACCGTCCGGGAGATTCTCGACGAGGGCGCCGGTAGGAGCTACGATACGTTGATCTTGGGTGGCGGAGACGGTTCGATCAGCTCGGTCGTGGACTTTTTGGCCCACCACAGGGTTGTTCTTGGCCTCTTGCCGCTCGGGACCGCAAACGACTTCGCCCGAACACTTGGGATACCCTCCAATTTAGCTGCGGCGTGCGAAGCCATCGTCCACGGCAAGGTAGTTGACGTGGACCTGGGGCTCATAGGTGACAACTACTACGTGAACCTGGCGTCTGTGGGGCTCTCGGTCGGCGTTACACAGGCGCTCACCCCGCGCCTTAAGCGTACCGCCGGCGCGCTAGCCTATCCTCTAGCCGCCGTAAAGGCGTTTTTGAAGCACGATCCGTTCTCCGCAAGGCTCTTGTTCCCGGACGGTGACCACGAAGCGGTAGAAGTCGGGAGACTGCTGCAGGTCGGGGTCGGGAACGGCCGGTTCTACGGCGGCGGCATGGTCGTCGCGCAGGACTCCAGCATGGACGACCGTTCCCTGGATGTCTACACGATAGAGATACCGCGCCACAGAGACCTCATCGGCACCGTCCGCTACCTGAGAAGTGGGGACTTCATCACGAGTAAGACCGTCAAGCACTACCGGACCTCTCAGGTAGTGCTTGAGGCCGAACCCGAACTAGCTGTAAATGTGGACGGTGAGCTGGTCGCGCACACCCCACAGAGCTTCTCCCTGGCGCCAAACGCGCTCAAGGTAATCGTGCCGCAAAACTCTTCGGCTGCCAGGCGAGACGTGGCCGACCACGCGGAGTAACTCCGCGGAGTAACTACGCAGAGTAAGCCAGCGTCGCTGTGTGTTGGATGTAGATCTACGAGGAAAGAGCCCGCGATAGTGACCCTAATTGAGCGTACCGCATACCCTCGTCTCGGTAGAAACCCTTCCTCTTCAGAACGCGTCCGTCTCTACAACCCGTCTCTCCGGGAGCTGGAGCTGGCTAAGCGAACTACCCGCGGTGGTGTAGGCCAACAACTCACCTTTCTTGTTATGCTAAAGAGCTTCCAACGCCTCGGCTATTTCCCGAATCCAGAAGATGTGCCCGAGGCAGTGATCTTTAATCTGCGCTCCCGGCTGGTGCTTGCGGACGATATCCCGACAATATCGTCGCGACGTTCGCGCCAACGCTACCGGGATGCTATCCGCGAGTACCTCGGCGTGAAACAGTTCGGAAACGAGGCCAAAAAGGTGGCTACAAAAGCGGTGGCTGATGCCGCCCTTAACATGGACGACCCGGCCGACCTGGTGAACGTTGCCATAGAGGAGCTCGTGAAAGAAAGATACGAGCTTCCGGCCTTCTCGACGCTCGACCGGCTGGCGCGTCACGTGAAGCATGCGATCAACGCGCGCCTCTTTGCTGGGGTAGACGGGCGAATCACCCCTGGCAACAAGCGTGGTCTGGAGAACCTTTTGGAGACTGGCTCCCGTGGTCGCTCCGCCCTCAATGCTCTCAAGGCGGCCCCCAAGAGCGCTACCAAGAAGAATCTCTCCGAGATGCAGGAGCGATTAGTCTGGCTGGAGTCATTCGGCGACACAAAGCGGCTTTTGGAAGGAATATCGAACCAGAAGGTCGCTAACCTGGCCGCACAGGCAAGGGCCCTCGATGCCTCGGAGCTCAAGGACGTAGGCCCTGATAGACGCCGGGCCATGCTCGTTTGCCTAATAGACCGGACGAAGGTCTCGGTGCGCGACGCACTCTGCGAGATGCTGACCAAGATCGTTGGCAAGATCCATAACAAAGGCAAAGAGGAGCTGGAGAGAGTACACCGCGAGAAACGGGCTACCACCGAGAGCATGATCGAGCTACTGGAGAAAATCCTCACCGGGGCAGCCTGTCAAGAAGACGACACCACCCTGGGCCGTCGGGTACGCGATATTCTGGAAGCGGACGGCGGTCCCGAAATCTTATTGGAGACCTGCGCCTCGCTCTCAGCCCACAAGGGTGGCAACTACCTGCCGCTTCTCTGGAACTTCTACCGAGGACAGCGAGCAACCCTCTTCCGGGTGGCACGCTCTCTTGTCTTCGAATCCACTACAGAGGATAGTTCTCTGACCGATGCTCTCTCTTTCGTACTTGAGAACGACCGTCTGGGACGTCGCGGAGAGTTCATACCCGGCGAGCTGGATTTGTCTTTTGCCAACGCCCGTTGGAAGGACCTAGTTCTAGCGGAACTCGATGGAAGCCCAGCTCTAGCGAGGCGTCACTTGGAGGTCTGCGTTTTCTCCTACGTGGCGGAAGAACTCAGGACCGGGGATCTGAGCGTGGCCGGCTCTGAAAAGTACGCCGACTACCGCGACCAACTCCTCTCCTGGGAGGAGTGCGAACCGCTGGTGGAACAGCACTGCTTGGAACTCGGGATCGCGCCAACGCCCGAAGGCTTCACGGATCAGCTCAAGACACTGCTTTCGAACACAGCCGAGCAGGTGGACCGCTCCTATCCGGAAAACGCCAGCGTGGTAATCACTGAAGCAGGCGAGCCGGTCTTGAAGAAAGCCTCGGGCAAGAAGCCCACCCGGGCCCTCAAGATGCTCGAAGCCCAGGTTGCCGAGAGGATGCCCGAGCGTAACCTCACCGACGTTCTCTGCTCTATCGAGCAATTGACACGCTGGAGCAAACACCTCGGTCCACTTTCCGGCTCCGAGCCAAAGTTGGTAAATCCTCGCGAGCGGTATCTACTCACAGCATTCTGCTACGGCACCAACATGGGGCCAGCCCAGACCGCCCGGCACACCCGCGGGCTGGTCACCGCCCACGAGCTCGGCTACACCAACCGCCGCCACGTCACCACCGGTAAGCTCGAAATAGCAAACACTGACGTCATTAACGCTTACGCCAGGATGCCTCTACCGAGAGTATGGGGTACCGGAGAGACAGCCGCGGCCGACGGTATGAAGATAGATCTCTACGAGAACTCCCTGATCTCCGAGTACCATGTTCGCTACGGCGGCTACGGAGGCATTGCCTACCATCATGTAAGCGATACCTACGTCGCCCTCTTCACCCACTTCTTCGCCTGTGGGGTGTGGGAGGCAGTCTACATCCTCGATGGGCTTCTGAAGAACGCCTCCGAGATACAGCCAAGAGCCGTCGCTTCGGACACCCAGGGCCAGAGCCAGCCCGTATTCGGACTGGCCTACACTTTGGGCATACAGCTCATGCCCCGCATCCGAAACTGGAAGGACCTCATCTTCTACCGCCCGGATGAGGACATAACCTACGACCATATAGACTCCCTTTTCTCCGACACCGTGGACTGGAAGCTCATAGAAACCCATTGGCGAGACCTCATGCGGGTGGTCATCTCCATCAGGACCGGCAAAATCCTACCCTCCACACTCCTGAGAAAGCTCGGCAACTACTCCCGTAAGAACCGTCTCTACCGGGCTTTTAGGGAAGTCGGGCGCGCCGTCCGAACCGAGTTCCTCTTGCGCTTCCTCTCAAACCAGGAACTTCGCACCCGGATAACGGCTACCACCAACAAAGCAGAATCCTACAATGGCTTCTCTGACTGGCTCTTTTTCGGTGGTGAAGGCGTTCTCTCGGACACCGATCCCGAAGAACAAGAAAAGCGGATGAAGTTCAAGGAGCTGCTGACTAACTCGGTGATCGTCCAAAACGCAGCGGACCTGACCGAAGTCCTCCGCTCGCTGGCAGCGGAGGGTTATACCTTGAGACGCGAAGAAGTCTCTCAACTCTCTCCCTATCTGACCGCCCACGTAAAGCGCTTCGGAGTCTACATCATAGACCTCGAAGGCGTCAGCGCGCCGCCCGACGGTGAAATGCCCGAGCTGGTTGACTGATCCTGCCCAGTAAAGTAACTGAAGCTACATAAAGTGGCGTTCTGTTACACGTATCTCGGTCATATGCCTATAGAAGCTCTAGTATCTTGGGGCAACGATTTGCTCTGGAGCCGCCTCCTGATCGTGATGTTGATCGGTGCGGGCCTGTATTTCACGGTCCGATCTAACTTCGTCCAGTTCAGGATGCTAAAGGAGATGCTTCGTGTAGTCACGGACTTGAGCCACGGCCCCAGCGGACAAGGCATCTCCTCGTTCGGGGCTTTCTGCATCGGCGCCGCGTCCAGAATCGGAACGGGTAACCTCGCAGGTGTGGCGCTCGCCATCGCTGTGGGTGGCCCCGGCGCGGTGTTCTGGATGTGGGTTATAGCGCTTCTGGGGGCGGCATCGGCGTTCGTGGAGAGTACACTGGCCCAGATCTACAAGGTCCCCGACGGCCAGCAGTTCCGCGGCGGCCCCGCCTACTACATGGAAAAAGCTCTGGGACAACGCTGGATGGGCATACTCTTTGCCATCCTCATAACCTTTACTTTCGGATTGGTGTTTAGCTCGGTGCAGGCGAATACGATCTCCCTGGCCTTTGAGTCGGCTTACGGGGTGCCTCGCATAGTTCTGGCTATTCTATTGACCGTCTTTACGGCAATGGTCATCTTCGGTGGCGTGCAGCGCATCTCTAAGGTCGCGCAGGTGCTTGTCCCGGTCATGGCGGTCGTCTACGTCGTCATGGCGCTCTACATAATGATCATAAACTTCACCCAGATACCGGCGGTGTTCTGGCTCATCATCTCCGACGCTTTCGGACTCCGGGAGGCTGCTGGTGGCGGCATTGGGGCGGCCTTGTCGCAGGGGATAAGGCGCGGGCTCTTCTCTAACGAGGCGGGCATGGGCAGCGCCCCGAACGCCGCGGCCACGGCTTCGGTCTCACACCCAGTCAAGCAGGGTCTCGTGCAGACGCTCGGAGTATTTACCGACACGCTGCTCGTCGCTACTGCGACGGCGTTTATTATCCTGTTCTCGGGGCTCTACGATACGGAGGAGGCCTCCGGCATCACGCTCACGCAGGACGCTTTGGGGACCCAGATCGGAGGTTGGGCGCCGAGCTTTATCGCGGTCGCCATATTAATGTTTGCTTTCAGCTCGATCATCGGCAACTACTATTACGGCGAGACGAACACCGAATTCATAACCGATGACCGGCGTTGGATCTTCTACTATCGCGTGGCGGTATTGGGGCTCGTGTTCTTCGGTTCTTTGGCGGAATTGGAACTGGTCTGGGCGCTCGCCGACCTGTTCATGGGTTCGATGGCGATAGTCAACCTGATCGCGATAGTGCTCCTCGGCAGGATAGCTTTCGCCGCCCTCCGCGACTACCTCCGACAACGTCGCGCTGGCGAAGATCCCACATTCCACGTAGACAACATCCAGGGTCTTAAAAACGTGGAGTGCTGGGGCGAGTCTAACCGGCCCAAAGTGCGCTAGATACTGAGAGGTAAGAAGCTTCAGAACCAGCGGGGTACCTGTACTTTGTAGCGCCGGTACTCCGCGCCGAACTTGCCCTCCAGGTAGCGCTCCTCGCGCTCTATGACGCCGCGCCGAATCGTGAGTAGAGCAGCCGGCAGTAGAAGAATGGCCCAAAACGCGTTCGCGAGGCTGGCGATGCCCCCATACATCATCGCGAGTGAGAGGTATCCGGGGTTTCGACTGTAGCGGAAAGGTCCATCGGAGACCAGGCTCGACACTGGCTTCTGGGGATTGACCGGTGTACCGGCTCGTCGCAGCGCCCGCTGAAACCATCCTCCCAGTAAGAGTCCTGCGGCTAGGAGTGATCCTCCGATCAGACGTGACGCGTTGTGAGGCAAGAATCTGGCTGGGGGAGCTTTCTTCAACAACAGGCCCGTCGCCAGAAAACCCAGGTAGATCAGGGGTGGCGGCGCAACGACCCCCGCGTTATCTTTGCTCTCATCCGCCATATGGTTTTCTCCTTTCTTTTATACGGACACGGTATTCGATTCCTAGACATTTACGTTCTGATGGGTCACCGGGTTGCGGTCGGGTCTGGGCCTTGAGACCTAATTACTCTGCGCCTCTGGACCGATGCTTTCTCAAGGGCTTGAGACTAAACTTGTAGGACTATGGAAGGTTATCCGTGAAGACCGGCATATTCTCGTTGCGACGACTGCGGTGGAAGCTGACGCTGAACTACACGTTGGTCGCCGTCGTAACGCTGCTCGTTATGGAGCTATTCGTCGCCAGCCTCGCAACGGCGTTCCTCAGCTCTGACTTTCTTCCGAGCCTGATCGTCCAGCAATCCAAAGACAACGTGGCGGCGCGACTAGAGCCGTACCTGGACCGGAACTCTCCGGATATAGAGGGATTACGTAACGAGGTGAACTCGTTATTCGATCTGGAAAATTCTAATGCCCAGCCCGCTAGGGGTGATGGGTCTGCAGCGGGAGAGCCCGTGAACGACATCGCGCTCGACTCCGGTGAAGTAGTGATGTTCGTAGTGGACTCAGAGCAGGAACTTCTGGTCGCTTCTCCACGGGTAGAGGGCTTTACCGAAGGAGAACGCTTCGACGCCAGCCGCTTCGATGAGATGCCCCCGATTCTGGACGCCGCCCTGGAGGGAGAAGAGGATTCGGCGATGTTGTCCGAGCGCACGGTGGACGGAAGGCTCCTGATGGCCGCGCCGCTCGAAGACGAAGACGGGCAAGTGATCGGGGCTGTCGTATCCACTTTCGTAATGCCAAACCTCGCCGCGCCGATTCTCATCGCGGTCGGCGTTATAGCACTGCTCTTGCTCATCCCGGCGGCTTTTCTCGGTGGAATCTTCGGCTTCCTGACCGCCTGGGGCATGACCCGGCGGATTGGCCGTCTCGCCTATGCGGCGGACGCCTGGAGCCGGGGAGACTTCTCGGTTACAACCAAGGATCGCTCTAAGGACGAACTCGGCCAACTGAGCCGGGAACTGAACGACATGGCCGAAGACCTCGAAAACCTGCTCCAGACCCGGGGAGAACTGGCGACCCTGGAAGCTCGCAACCGCTTCGCCCGCGACCTGCACGACTCCGTAAAGCAGCAAGTGTTCGCCACCTCCATGCAGATAGCTACCGCCCGCGCCCTTGTACACCAAAAACCGGACGATGCAGAAGGTCACCTGGAACAAGCCCATGAACTGGTGCGCCAGGCCCAGAAAGAGCTGAACGTCCTCATCCACGAGATGCGCCCGGCGGCACTGGAGGACAAAGGTCTCGCAAAAGCATTGCGCGAGTACGCCGTCAAGTGGTCGGAGGGCAGTGAGATTCCATCCGAAGTACACGTCCGGGGCGAGCGGGAGATACCGCTGGAGATCGAACAAACTATCTTTCGCGTCGCCCAGGAAGCCCTCGCCAACGTCGCCAAACACAGCGAAGCTTCGAAGGTCGAGCTAGACTTGACCTACACTCCAAAAAACCTCACCCTCAGCATTACCGATGATGGCCGCGGCTTCGATCCCGCACAGAACCCTGGTGAGGGTTTCGGACTCCAGAGCATGCGCGAGCGCTCCATCCGGCGCGGAGGACACATCAACGTCGAAAGTGCCCCTGGAAAAGGAACCCGAGTCACCTGCGTCGTGCCGCTCGATGGCACTTCTCCTCAGAAAGGCGAAAAATAATGGCCGAGCAAATAACCGTACTACTCGTAGACGACCACGCCCTCGTCCGTCAGGGCGTGCGGGCCTTTCTCGAAACCCAACCCGACATCTCCGTTATCGCCGAGGCCGAAGGCGGGGAAGAAGCTGTCAGATGCGCCGCCGAATATGCACCCGACGTCGCGCTAATGGATCTCATAATGCCCGGCATGGACGGTGTCGAAGCGACCCGGCGTCTTACCGCAAGCTCCCCCCGCACCAACGTCGTCATGCTCACCTCTTACCATGACGACGAGCATGTCTTCCCGGCTATTCGAGCCGGCGCTTTATCCTACGTCCTCAAAGAGATCGGCCCCGACGAACTCGCCGACGCCGTCCGCAAAGCCGCCGCCGGAGAAGCGGTATTGCACCCTCGCGTGGCCGCCCGCGTCGTTCGGGAACTGCACGGCGCCCGGCGCGATGCCCCCAACGCCTTCCACGAGCTCTCCGACCGGGAGATGGAAGTCCTCAAGCTCATTGCCGAGGGGATGGGCAATTCTGAGATCGCCGGTAAGCTCTACCTCAGCGAGAAGACCGTAAAGAGCCACGTCTCCAACATCCTGGGCAAACTTCACCTCGCTGACCGGACCCAGGCCGCCGTCTACGCCTGGCGTGAAGGCGTTGTCCGGCGGGATTGAGTATTCATTGCTGAGGACCGTCAAAGCCACACGTTATGTGACCCCTTTGAGAGAGGGCGGGTCTTTGCCGGCTATCGTGGAGGCGGACGACCTGGGGACCTACGTGCTCAAGTTTCGGGGTGCGGGGCAGGGTCCGAAGGCGCTGGTGTCGGAGATAGTGGCCGGTGAGATCGCACGCGCATTAGGTTTGTTGGTGCCGGAGTTGGTGCTCGTGGAACTCGACCCTGCGTTGGCCCGGGCCGAGCCGGACCCGGAGATTCAGGACCTGATCCGGGCGAGCGCCGGCCTGAATATGGCCCTGGATTACCTCCCCGGTTCCCTGGGCTTCGACCCGCTCGTAAAGCCTCCTGACTCAGACCTTGCCTCGCGCATCCTGTGGTTCGACGCCCTGGTAACGAATGTGGACCGCACCCCGCGCAACACCAATCTTCTCCACTGGCACGGTCGGCTCTGGCTCATAGACCACGGCGCCGCCTTGTACTTCCATCATTCCTGGAAAGGTTGGCGAGAATCCGCCAAACGCCCATTCGCCGCCGCCCGCGACCACGTTCTGCTGCATTTTGCAAACGCCGTTCCCGAAGTCGATGCCGAACTCGCATTGGTTCTTACGCCGGAGGCGCTGAGTAAGATCGTAGAGTTGGTGCCAGAGGAGTGGTTGGAGGGAGAGCCTAGTTCCTCGGACGCCGCAGACGTGCGGAACGCCTACGTAGAGTTCCTAACGACTCGCCTCGAAGAGCCCCGTCGGTGGGCCGAAGCCCTGGAGGCGGCTCGTGGTTAAGCCATTCGAGTACGCCATCTTGAGAGTCGTTCCGCGGGTGGAGCGTGGAGAGTGTATCAATGCGGGCGTGGTGCTCTACTGCCAGGACGAGAAGTTCTTGGAGGCGCGGATTCACCTGGACTCCAGGCGTCTCTTGGCTTTGGAACCGACCGCCGACCTCGACGCCGTACGGGCGCACCTGGAAGCGGTGCAACCGGTCTGCGCGGGGAGCGAAGAGGCTGGCGCCGTTGGGCGAATGCCAAAGAGGGAGCGCTTCGGATGGCTGGTCGCGCCGCGCAGCACCGTGGTGCAGCCTTCGCCCATACACACGGGCCTGACCGAAGACCCGGTGGCGGAGCTAGAACGTCTCTTACAGAATATGGTACTGGCGCCGGGTGCAGCCTAAACCCGGTAGCTATGCTTTGGTTTTTTTCTCTTCTTGCTTCTCCTTGCTATCTGTGGGAGCAGAGCTAAGGTCGTCGTGGACTTCCTTTTGGGGGTCCGAGGCGACGTGCTTTATGTCGGCTTCGTCTTCTATCAGCCAGCGGCGGAATGAGATCATCATTACCGTGAATATTATGATCATTGGAAACGCGGTCATGACCGCCATTGATTGCAGTGGCTCCAAGCCTCCCAGGTACATCAT
>JBARZO010000212.1:0-4787 GCA_049650165.1 Rubrobacteraceae bacterium | reverse complement strand
CTTTATATCTTTTGTTTTGGCCTTATTGCTGATCTATAGCTTGTCTATCGCATCAGTAGAGGCGAAGGAAACCACATCGGACCCGCTTGCGGGTTCCATCTACAAGGAAACACCACCGGACCTCTATCCGGAGGAGAAGACCGTCCCGGAGGCGGGGGAAGATTTCCCGGCCTACAATCAAGTCGTAACCAATCCTTCTACAAAGAACCTCTCAGGTCTCGGATGGAAACAGTCTTCTTCTAAGCCGGTGGGTTACGACAAGGGATATTGGGTGGCCGGATCCGACCGGGCCAAGTCCGTTCAATACAAGACAAAGATACCCGCTACTGACGTCTACACCGTTTTCGCTTGGTGGCCTCAGAACGCCGGCAAGCAAGCAAAAGCACGCTTTGGCATCAGCACCACCTCCGGGACGAAATGGAGCGAAGTAGATCAGAGCGAAGATGGTGGCTACTGGGTGCCAATCGGCGAACACGAGATGAAGAAAGGCAAGAGGTTCTCAGTTACCATCGAACGCGGCTCCGGTGGCAAGGGACGCCCCATAGCCGATACTATCGCCTTGGTCCGAGGAGTCTACGACTATCCACCGGACCCACCCGGATTAGCCCCCGTTGACACTACACAAGACTCAAGTAAGTCCGAGGGCGCAGCCGCTTCGCCTGCTCTGCAGGGAGAGTCGACCTATACTGGAGCAGCTGTAAGAAGGATTTCTCCCCGCACAATCCTACGGCGATCAAAAGGACACATCGGCACCCCGTACAGACTCGGCGGCCTCTCGGTCTGCAAGCCGTACAGGTGGGAGGATTGCTCGTGCTTTACGCGCCTCGTCTTCAAGAGATGGCGCGTACTACCCGACAATCCGGCAGCCCAGCGTAAGGCTAGGCGGATGGCGGTAGTTCGTAAGCGCAACCTCAAAACCGGCGACCTGGTCTTCCACGACACCACTGGCGACGGTCGTATGACGGCCTACGATCACGTTTCCATATATGCTGGCAACGGCTATGTTATCCACGCCAACAGCTACTATAAGTACAAAAAGGTTCATCGCCAGAAGATGAAGTACCTAAGAAACTACGCAGGCGCCCGCCGAGTACGACACTAGGCTCGTACTCATCACAACCCGTCCGGCACTAATCCCCGGAACCGGAAATGAGGCCGAGGAGTGTGTCTTGGGCAACCGAGCTTAGAAGCTTTTATGTGGCCTCGGTACCTCTTGATCTTGACCGTAGTCATGTAGGCTGATGCCTTGCGCCCTCTCTGCTCAAGACCCACTCCTTACACCAGGCAGTGACTATAAGAAAGACCCAAACGCTTCAAGTACGAGCACCCGGACTTACCTGTTGAGTAGACTCTAACTAGGCTTCGTACTCGGAGAACCAGCGGGTGATCTCGACTTTGTTCTCGGTGAAGAACCGGACGCCATCTTTACCCGTGACGTGCAGGTCCCCATAGAAAGAGTCTTTTATACCGTTGAACGGGAAGAAGGCCATCGGCGCCGCAACCCCGACGTTGACGCCGAGCATCCCGGCCCCTACGTTCTCGCGGAATTTCCTGACTGCCGGCCCAGACTCGGTGAAGATGGAGCAGGCATTGCCGAAAGAAGATCCGTTAGTGAACTCTATGGCTTCATCCAGGCTGCCTACCCGGACGACGGAGAGTACGGGACCGAAGATCTCTTCTCGCCCAACCCGCATGTCGCCGGTGACATTGTCCAGCAATGTCGGGCCGAGGAAGAAACCTTCTTCCAGCGGCGATTCCCGACCGTCGAGGACTACCTCTGCGCCTTCTTCTTCCCCAAGATCTATGTAGCTTTTGACCTTATCACGGTGAGCATCTCGGATAACGGGAGTAAGCTCGCTGCCATCTTCGTTGCCCGGCCCGACTTTCATGGCGGCTGCAGCTTCTTTCAACTTATCTACGAGTTCGTCAGCGATTTCACCAACGGCCACAGTTACACTCCCGGCCAGGCAGCGTTCACCGGCGTTACCGTAGGCCGAGGAGATCATGCTCTCCACCGTTTTGTCGAGCACGGCGTCGGGCATGACGATCATGGAGTTCTTGGCCCCCGCAAGCGCCTGCACCCGTTTACCGTGCGCCGTGCCGTGCTCGTAGACGTGTTCGGCGACCGGTTTCGATCCGACGAACGAGACAGCTTCTATCCCCGGATGCTCCAGAATAGCGTCTACCGCCTCCCGCGCCCCGTTGACGATGTTGAAGACTCCCTCGGGCAAACCGGCTTCGGCGAGCAACTCACCGAGCCGTTGGGCCGCGAGCGGCGTCCGCTCGGAGGGTTTGAGGATGTAGGTATTTCCAGCCCCAATAGCCACTGGGATAGTCCACAACGGGACCATGCACGGAAAGTTGAATGGTGTGATCGCCGCCACCACCCCGAGCGGATAGCGGTAGCTCACGTTGTCTACGCCCCGGGCCACATCCCTCACGCTCTCACCCATCATCAAGGTCGGCATCCCGCAGGCAAACTCCACGACTTCTATACCGCGCCGAACTTCGCCGCCGGCGTCTTTTTTATCCTTGCCGTTCTCCAGGGTGACGAGATCCCGCAACTCGTCAAAGTTTTCTTCGAGGAGCATCTTGAACCGGAAAAGGAGCCGCGCCCGCTCGGTAACCGGCGTGGCGGCCCAACCGGGGAAGGCTTCCCGGGCTTTCTGTACCGCCCGGTCGAGGTCTTCGGCGGTGGAGAGCGGGGTTTCGGCGACGACCTCTCCGGTAGCGGGATCGTAGACCGGCTCGGTCTCACAACCGTTGCCGTCTTCCCACACGCCCCCGATAAAGTTCTTTACTTCTCTTTCGCGCAGCTCTTGCACGGCTCGGCCTCCTGTTTCCGATAGACGACTACTGGTTCTTACGACCGCCGCTGAAGGCCTCCAGGTTCTTCCGGTAAAGATCGTAAGGCGCGTTCATCATCTCCGTGTACGAGTTGATCGCCTCCTGGAACATCTGCTGAAAGGCGTCCATCTGTTTCTCGGAGCCCTGCATCATTTCCTCCGCCATCCGCAAGTTGTCGTCGGTCTGGCTTTTCATTTCACCCATCGCGCCTTCGAAGAAGTTGCGGACGGTCTCCACGTTCTGTTCCTGGAGGGCGACGGAGCGGTCTATGACCTCCCGATAAGACTCCAGGCTTTCGGCCAAGGCCTTGTTAGTCCGCTCCTGGCTCTCCAGCGCCTCCTCCACTACCTTTACGTAAGACTGCATCGCGCGGGTAAGCGCCTGATTAGTCTCGGCCTGACTTTCCATAACCCCGGAAAGATTGTCCGCCCAGCCCTCGGCCAGCCCCATGTTCCTCTGTTGCGCCTGGACGGCATTCTCCACGAACTTCCGGTACGAGTCGCCGAACACCTCCGCCAGACGGTCCGCCGCCTCCTGTCGGTTTTTCTCCGTCACCGCAACCTCCTCAGATAGACAAACGCACTGAGCTTATTCTAACTGTTTGCGCCATCCGTAACCGCCGGTAAGACCAGAGCCAAAAGGAGATCCCTATTTCCACTCTGGGTTAGTACTTGGCGATCACCCACACCGCATGCACGATGCCGGGGATAAAACCGAGAAGCGTGAGAACGATGTTGATCCAGAAGTGTTTGCCGATCCCAACCTGCAAGAATACGCCGAGTGGCGGCAGTATTATCGCCGCTATAATCCTTACAATATCCATTTCACTGCTCCTTTACATTGGGTTCTGTCAGAGACATCTATACCCGCTAGCCGGGAGGGCACTCTCTTTTGTGGCTCCGGCTACGACATACGCCTCTTGCAGGGCTGGTTTATTGTTTTGCCAAGCTCCCTTACCCGTCTCCCAGGGCTGAGTCCATCCAGCGGGGGAACCTCTGCCAGAATACTCGCTGCAAGAGATCCCAAGGCCCCGTAAACCACCGGCGAACGAGGCTGTCAACTTGGAGGGTCAACAGCGTGCTTTCTCCAGAACCTTCTACCCAGAATTGCAGCCGGGTCGGACGCACCAGGCGTGGACTTATAGCGTAGCTGCCGTAGAAATATTTGAGATCCCGGTATCCGACAGTATCTTCTTCCGGTGCCCGGACCTCCCCGATGGCCCCGGCGAAGTTGAGGAGCGGCCCGTAGTGAACGTTCAGCACACCGGGCTCGAACCCACCGTCCACGAACTCGACGCGGAACGGCCACACCTGTCCCTCGGTGAACGTCGCCGGGTCGTTGAGCCAGGTCCAAACTCGGTCTCTGGAATATGGAACCCGGAACGTCCGCCGATACGCATGCGGGACGAAGTTACTAGGGGCGCCCTGAGGCACCGGCGTCTGCCCTGCCGGGACGATCTGGTTGACCAAAGACACTCCTCTGCCGTGGTGTTCTTTACAGTAACCGGCCCAACCGGAAAACGCCGCCGGGCCGGTTGGGCGGGAGATCAGAGAAAATTGATGACGGCCAGCACCAATCCAATCACCAGCAATAGCGCGCCCAACGATATGAGTATTCGGTCGATCTTCATAGGAGCAGTATAGACATTCTACGGTTCGTCCCGGTCGTGGACTTCAGCGGGTGGGCTGGTCGCCTCGACGGCGGTGAAGGTCTCCTGTATTTCGTAGGTGTGTGAGGCGCCTTTGGGCACGACCCACGAATCGCCGGGCTCCAGCAGGACTTTCTGGCCCTCCAGATGTAGTTCGGCGCGACCCTCCACGACGTAGCCGACGGTCTCGTACTCGCGACGCGCCTCGGGCTTTGGCTCGCCGGGCTCTTCCTTTTCCCAGAGCCGCATAGAGACGGCCTTACCCGTGGCGAGGTACTTCTGCCCCATCTCG
>JBARZO010000211.1:0-3672 GCA_049650165.1 Rubrobacteraceae bacterium | reverse complement strand
GGATAGAACGACCTTATTGAGGAGTCAGGCCAGGCAATCGTCTGCTTGGTTCAGACACCCCGACCGTATTCGGAATGCGAAGGTACACCACTAAAGCCGCTGGCCGACCGAATGGCTCGGAGTATCGCCTCCTGCATCACGTGCGCGCCCCAGGCTCCAACCACATCCGGGGCCGTCTCGATTTCACCTAGCGAGGCCGCGAATACTACGTCACCGTCCACGCTGGTGTGAACCGGATAAACGGCGCGGGCCAGGCCGTCGTGGGACATCTGGGCTACTTTGGTGGCCTCGGGTTTCGTCAATCGGGCGTTCGTGGCTACGACGCCGAGGGTGGTATTCTGTCCCCAACGCATATGCTCTGCGCCCCCTGACATTAGTCCAATGCTATCCGCCAGCTTGCCGTTCTCTGCGCGGGGACCGGCGAGTATATTTCCTCGCTCATCTCGAACGTCGCCTACAGCGTTCACTACGGTGAGCGCCGCCACGATCAAGCCGCCTTCGAGCTGCACGGAGGCGCTGCCCAATCCACCTTTCATAGCCCGATCCAACCCAAGCATCTTGCCTACCGTTGCGCCGGTCCCGGCGCCCACGCTACCCTGCTCGAAGTCTTCGCTCGCGGCTGAAGCGGAAGCCGTGTATCCCATTTCGGCGTCCGGTCGGATGTCTGGAGAGCCGGCCATGAGGTCGAAGATCACAGCAGCAGAGACCAGGGGTATCTTCGTCACACCTATGTCCAGGCCAACGTTTTTCTTTTCGAGAAACCTCACCACCCCGTCCGCCGCCGCCAACCCGAAGGCGCTTCCGCCGGTGAGGAGGACGGCGTGGGTGTTGCGCACGATGCCCAGTGGCCCCAAGCGGTCCGTCTCTCGGGTTCCGGGGGATGAGCCCCGCACGTCCACGGCGACCACCGCAGAACGGTCGAATAGTATAGCCGTGCAGCCGGTCAGGCTTTCGTAGTCGGTTGCGTGCCCGACGAGAACACCCGGTACATCGCAAATATTATTCAACAAGACGGAGCCGGTTCATTCCTCGGTGTCTTCAAACTCTATGGTTTCAACCGGTTCGATGTCCTCGTTTTCTTCCGCCAGCCGCCCGAGCGGCACAAGTTCTTGGTCGCTGCGCTTCTCGCCGAACTGTACGAGGACGGAGTCTTTTACCATCGAGTAGTCCACAACCCGGCCTTCCCGGTCGTCTAGCTTAACGTGCGTATTCTTGTAGGGCGCGCGCTCTTTGAACTCTTTGTAGGTATCGTGCTCGTAGCGCATGCAGCATTTCACTTCACCGCAACTTCCCAGGACCTTCTCGTTTGGTGTGACGCCTTGCTGTTTGGCGAGCCGCACGTTAACCGGTCCCATACTCCGCGCCCCACTCCAGACCGCACAACACAGCGGCAACCCGCAGGTGTCACAGCCGCCCGTGTCGGCGGCCCGCTCGATAAATGTAAACCGCCGGAGCACCACCTGTGCGTTGTAGCGTTCCTCCAGCCCACGCTCTATGGAGGTAAAGTCTGAGTCTTCTTCCGACTCATATTTCACCTCTACATAGAGACCGTCGAGAGAAACGTCGCATCCAACAAACTGGACTTTCTGGATACGGTAATCCCGGGCGAATTTCTCGGCTTCTTTACGGATCTCACGGGCCAGTTCCCGGTTAGCATCTTCCTTTTCCTCGTCCTCTTGCGTGATGATCCGGGTGATGTCGTAAGGCTCCATATAGGGCTCACGGCGCCGGGGGGTTAGAGAGACTCGCCCGACAAGTTCCCCTACCTCGGTATCTACGACCACCCGGTAGCCAACCCGCAGGTCGAGTTCCCGGGCGTAACAGAGCCTCGGCGTGCCCCAGCCGGGGACGCGCACGTCTACGAGCCGGGGGAGTATCCGAGTATTCTCTGCCGTGTCCATGATAGCGTCACCTCCAGAATCGCCTCTGGGGAGACATTATACGCAAGGCTAGCCCGCGCTTCCCCCACCTGGGAAGCTGCCCCCGTCCAATCCGCCTCGGGATGTCGCCCGACGCGGCTTTGTATCTCGGGCACCCGATCTACGTTCACAACCAATTCTTCCACCCCCGCCCGGACCACCGCCGCATCCCGGTAGACCAGCGCCAGCAACTCCAGCGACTCGCGGACCGCTCCGTCCCGCGCGGCCCGGCCCGCGCGCTTCGCCGCATCCTTGGCCCGCCGCGTTTCGGGCTCCTCGAAGCGGTCGAGAACCTCTGCCTCTCGCGCGGTCCCAACCGCCTCAGCGCGGCCCATGATCCCGGCTGCCGCCTTATGCCGGTCTTCGAAGTCACCGTCGTAGGCGAACGCGGCCTCGAAAACAGCATCCCGCAATTCCTTTAATTCTGGTTGTTCGGCATACCTCAGCGAGAGTCCTACGCTCCCGCGCCCCAGGGCCGCCATTAGTCCAGGGGTCTCTGCTTCCCGAGCCTCCAGAAACTTCGCCACCTCATCGGTTGGTACGGGATCGAACCTGACCGGTTGCGCCCGGGATATGATGGTCGGCAGTACGCGCTCCCGCGAAACTGCGAGCAGTACGAATACAGTCTCTCCCTCGGGCTCTTCCAACGTCTTCAGTAGAGCGTTCGCCGCCTGGACGTTTAGGGTGTCCGCCTCCAATATGAAAACGCGCCGGGTACCCTCGAAGGGACGGCTCGACGCCGTATTGACCACTTCCCGAATCTGACCTATGGTCGTGAACGCCCCCTCCGGCTCTATCTGTAAGAGATCCGGGTGCAGTCCTCGTCGGGCGCGGTCCGCCGCCGCATTGTCGCCGCCCGCGACCAATTCCGCCCCGAACCTTAGGGCCACCGTCCTCTTCCCGACTCCAGCCGGACCATAGAAAAGGTACGCGTGCGAAGCTCCGTCGGCCTCAAGAGCTTTTTCCAGCCGGCGCAAGACCGCACCGTTTCCCAATATGCCGTCGAAAGTCCCCAACTACTGTGCTGCTCCTAACCTTTCGGCCCAATTCTTGGGCCTATAAAGCACTCTACTGCCGCTCCGTAAAAGTCCGCACCACGATCTCCGCCAACTCTTCCGGCGGGTGGGTGGCGTCCAGCACCTCTATTCTCTCAGGCTCCGCCCGAACGAGTTCCTCGAAGCCGGCCTCTATCCGTTCTGCAAAGTCCGCACCGATCTTCTCGATTCTATCTAGTATCGCCCCCGAGCGCTCGGCGCGCCGGGCGCGTTCCTCTACGTCAAGACGTAGGTAAAAGGTCTTATCCGGAACCACAGCACCGACGGCCCAAGAGTTCAGCTCACGAACCGCCTCTACACCCAGATCTCGCCCGAACCCCTGGTAAGCGAGGCTGGAGTCGAGGTGCCGCTCACAGAAAACGTTCTCTCCCCGCTCGATGGCCGGCGAGACCTCACGCCGCACGTGGTCCGCGCGGGCCGCCGCGTAGAGGTACGCTTCGGTCCACGGGTCCATATCTAGCTGCGGGTCGAGCAGTATCTCTCTTATCTTCTCGGCGACGGGCGTCCCGCCCGGCTCGCGGGTAAAGTGTGTCGGGGTGTTTTGTTCCACCAGGAGCGGCTTCAGGGTGCTTACCAGGGTAGATTTGCCGGAGAAGTCGAGTCCTTCGAGCGTTACGAAGAGACCTCTTTGCGACACCACTGTTTGGTTAGGCTGCAGCCCGGCGCAGGGAGTGGCGTTCGGCTTCCGCGACGTGGGC
>JBARZO010000210.1:0-4367 GCA_049650165.1 Rubrobacteraceae bacterium | reverse complement strand
GGTGAAGGCCACGAGCTTAGCGTTCTCCAGTTCCGAGGCATCGAAGTCCTGGAAGAAGTCCAGGTCTTTGGGGTTTGAGGCCGGGAAGCCCGCTTCTATGTAGTGGATTCCCAGCGCGTCGAGTTCGCGGGCTATACGGATCTTGTCTTCCGTGGTGAGGCTTACGCCTTCACGTTGGGTCCCGTCGCGCAGGGTCGTGTCGAACAGTTTTATAGTCATGCTACTCCTTCTCCGGCCCCGATCCACTTGCTCACGGCCTTTGTTACTTCTTCGGTGGTTTTGGTCCCGCCCAGATCCGGCGTCAGGTGATGGGTTTCGAGGCCCATGGAGACGCCCTGGTCTATGGCTTCCGAAATGTCCGGACGGCCCAGAGAGTGCCGGAACATCATGGAAGCCGAGATAATGGTTGCATAGGGGTTGGCGACGCCTTGACCGGCGATGTCCGGGGCGCTTCCATGCACCGGCTCGTAGATGCCGGGTGTGCCGGGCTCTCCGAGGCTAGCGCTCGCCAGCATGCCCATCGAGCCGGGGAGCATCGCGGCCTCGTCGGAGAGGATGTCACCGAACATATTCTCGGTCAGGATTACGTCGAACCTGCTCGGTTCACGGATCAGGAACATCGCCGCCGCGTCCACCAGTACGTGGTCCAGTTCCACCTCCGGGTAGTCCTCCGCGACCTCCGAAACTACGCTCCGCCACAGGCGGCTCGTCGCCAGTATGTTCGCTTTGTCGACGGACGTTACCTTGCGCTTACGGCGTTTCGCGGCGTCGAAGGCGACCCTTGCGACGCGTTCGATCTCCTCGCGGCTGTACTCGCACAGGTCGCTCGCGTAGTCACCGCCCTCGTTCTTTTCCCCGAAGTAGATGCCGCCGGTCAGTTCCCGCACGACCAGGATATCCACTCCCTCCAATACTTCACGCTTGAGGGTGGAAGAATCAGCGAGCGCCGGTATGGTCTCTACCGGACGCAGGTTGGCGAAAGCTCCCAGATGCTTGCGGAGCTTCAGGAGGCCGGTCTCCGGGCGGACCGGGGCATCGTCGAAGTCCGGGTGTCCAGCGGCGCCGAGCAGGACCGAGTCCGAGGCGCGGGCTTTCTCTAGCGTCTCGTCGGAGATCGGGGCTCCTTCGTCCCGGATCGCCGCCCCTCCTATCTTCCGTTCCTCGTAGCGGATGTCCAGGTCGAAGTGATCCGCCACAGAATCCATTACTTCTCTGGTGGCGCCCACCACCTCCGGCCCGATGCCGTCGCCGGGTAGTAAAATTATGTTGAAGCTGTCTCTGGTGTTCATCTAATCCTCCACTACTGCAAAAGCTCTAACAGGAAAAGTTCCGAATTCTTTGACCTTCACCGGCGCGGCGGAAAACCTGGCGCCCCGCTCTGGTAATTGCTCCAGTCCGCGCAGATGCTCCGCTACCGGAATTTCCGAACCGAGGAGTGTGGTGTGTACCGGACGGTATCCATCTTCCGTATCGTCGATGTTGAGGGAGTCTATACCGACGAGCGCCGCGCCGTTTCTTACCAGGTATTCGGCGGCGTCTTCTGTGAGGAAAGGGTGGCCTTCGAAGTAACGGTCCGTCCTCCAGTGGACGTCCCACCCTGTATGAATCAGAACCGCCTTGCCCGTGAGATCTCCCAAATCCTCGAAGTGCTCCCAACCTATTGCTCGTCCCCGCGCCGGGTCGAAGCGGAGGATGACCGCGTCCAGGTCCACCAGGGACGTTAGCGGCAGTTCCGAGAGGTCTTTACCGTCTGCGAAGCGGTGAAAAGGTGAATCGACGTAGGTGCCGGTGTTGGCGACCAACTCGATCTTACCGACGTGAAACTCTGTTCCTCCAGCGTAATGTTCCCTGGACTGCTTGCGGCTCAGGTAGTCGCAGACGACGGGGGCCGGTAGTCCCTTGTAGGTGATCATACCGTCCTCCACCTCGTGACTGACATCGAAGACCTGGCGCATCGCGCCGCTACTCTCCATCATAGAATCGCCCCTAAAATTCCGGCCTGGATTGCAGCCACTTGCGTCGGCCTGTTCCTAAAGCGTCAGCGAGCAACTCCTCCGCCCGCACTTCGTCCACCACGTCTTCCTCATCCCACAGTGCGCGGACGAGCTTGCCCAAGAACCCGTCCCCGAATCCCTCCAGCGCTTGATTTCCTAACACTAGCAGCAGGTTCTGGAAGGCCATCTGTTCATCGGCGTCAGCCGTTCTCCCGAATTCCCTGACGGGGAAGCCCGCCTCGTCCATCCACGAGAAGTGCTTTCCCAGCGGGAGCCCGGTCCTGCGGGCAACGGCAACGGCGGCTGCCTGGGGCACGAATTCCCGGAGCCAGATCGGTGTTCGAACCAGCGCCCGCTGTAGCAAGAAGGCATGGGTGAGTTCGTGCCAGAGGGTCAGCGGTAGCAAGGCCTCCGTGCGAGGCTGAAATACAGGAGATAACTCTTCCGGTATTACGAGCGCCGGCGGGCTGACGGACTGGGTGAAGTAGGGGAGGCCGGGCGGGTAGGGTTTGTTGTTCTCCCGTGGCGCCTCTCGCCAGTCTTCATCCGCTATTAGTAGAGCGTGTAGCTCCGGTGGCTCCACGTCTAGTATCGTGGAGAGTTCCTGCATACCGGCCTGCAGCAGCCCGCGCAGTCTCCGCGCCCGATCCTCCATATTTGTCGGATGGAAGACCGGGACGGGTCCGTCGAGGCGTTCGTAGGCCGGAAGTGTGGTTGGCTGCTGCAAGGGGCCCGGTTACGGAGTTACCTTCGGCTCGATCCAGTCGGCTCCGGCCTTGCTGCCGGTGTATACGTTGACCGCCCGAACGTAAGCCCGCGCCGCCGCCTCGACCACGTCCTGGCTCAACCCGCGACCGGCGTACTCGGCGCCTTCGAATTCGACTGAGACCCGGACCTCGCCCAGGGCGTCCTTGCCGCCGGTTACGGCGTCGATGCGGAAGTCCGTCAAACGACCCTTGATGTTGGTGGCCGCGTCTATGGCGCGGAAGACGGCGTCCACCGGACCTTCTCCCTCAGCTTCAGCCTCGAAGATACCCTGCTCTTCGTGTGTGATCGTGACCGCCGCCCGGCTCTGGCGGCCGGTCGCGGCTACGACCCGCAGGGAGTCCAGGGCGAACTTGCCCTCGAAAGAGCCCACCTCGTCGGCGGCAATGGCTTCGAGGTCCGCCGCAGTGACGGTCTTTTTGTGGTCGGCCACGTCCTTGAACCGCTCGAAGGCCCGCTTGAGAACTTCGCCCTCGATGGTGTAGCCGAGTTCTTCGAGGGCTTCTTTGAGGGCGTGGCGGCCGGAGTGTTTGCCGAGGTAGATGTTCGAGCCTTCGAGCCCGATGTCGGCCTGCTGCATGATCTCGAACGTCCGTCGGTCCTTGAGCACGCCGTCTTGATGGATGCCGGATTCGTGCAGGAAAGCGTTGCGTCCGACGATCGCTTTGTTCGGCGGAACCTCGTAGCCGGTCATGTTCGAGACCATCCGCGAGGCGTTGGCGATCTGGCGGGTCTCCACACCGACCTCCACGTCGTAGTGGTCCTTGCGGGTGGTGAGCGCCATCACGACCTCTTCCAGCGAGGCGTTGCCGGCCCGCTCCCCGATGCCGTTGATCGCCACCTCGATCTGACGCGCCCCGACCTCGACCCCCGCGAGCGAGTTCGCCACCGCGAGTCCCAGGTCATCGTGACAATGCACCGAGAGCACCGTATCCGCGAGCCCCGGAACCCGATCCTGAAGCTCTTTCAGAAACTCGGCGAACTCCACCGGCGCCGTGTAGCCGACGGTATCCGCGATGTTGACCACGTCTGCCCCGGCCTCGACCGCCGCAGCCACAACGTCCGCCAGAAAGCCGATGTCCGTTCTCGTAGCGTCCATCGGGGAGAACTCTACTTCGGGACAGAGGCTCTTGGCGAAGCGGACGCCCTCACCGGCCCGCTGCAGGATCTCCCCCCGGTTCGAACGCATCTGGTGTTCGATGTGCAGGTCTGAAGTCCCGACGAAAGTGTGGATGCGGGGACGCTCGGACCATTGGACGGCTTCCCAGGCCCGCTCGATGTCTCCCTCGTAGATGCGGGCGAGCCCGGCGATGGTCGGACCTTTGACTTCGGTGGCGATTCGGGATACGGATTCGAAATCTCCTTCGGAAGTGATCGGGAACCCCGCCTCTATTACGTCCACCTTCAAGCGCGCGAGCTGGTGCGCGATCTCCATCTTCTCCTCTACGGAGAGCGAAATCCCCGGCGACTGCTCCCCATCCCTAAGTGTTGTGTCGAAAATCTGTACGCGGCGCATAGCCACTCACCTCTCTTGTCTTGAAAACTTGCTTGGAATCTGCGGCTGGTGTTTTAGGTGACCGCGAGCACTATTGGCCCGGCAGCTAGAGG
>JBARZO010000209.1:0-4939 GCA_049650165.1 Rubrobacteraceae bacterium | reverse complement strand
GGGTGTACTCTAGCCTGCTTTTCTACCGCGTTTACCGGTCCGGGCGAATGCGCTGGACGCTGGCACAGGCGGGGCTGCTGCTAGTCCTTTATCCGCTAGTACCCTGCTGAGGGCCTCGATCCTCTCCACGAGGAATGAGAACCCACGCCCCTGATCGTGCTCTACCCTCCCATATAGGACATAGGCTCCACTTTCGTAGAGCACGTGTCCCCATCTCCGGTAGGTCTCCTCGAAGATAGTGCTCTGCAGGAGTCCGGAAGAGTCTTCCGTGAGCAGGAAATGGACTAAGGCTCCGCTCCTGGTCGGCGGGGCCTGGAGAGTTTCCAGAACGCCGGCGGCTGTGGCGCTGGTGCCGTGCGGTAGAGTCCGGATCTCCTTTGACAGGGTAACGTCCAGCTCCCGCAACGCTCCGGTGTAGGCGTCCAGCGGGTGGCGGCGGAGATTGAGGCCGAGAGCCCAGCTCTCCCAGCGCTCTAGTTCCGTGAGCGGCGGGGGGAGGGTAGATAGAGACTTGGCGTCTCGACCCTCCCGGCGCAACCACCAAATCTCGGGATGGGGCAATTCGGATTGCGACTCTCGTCCATTGCGCCGACGCTTTGGGGAAAGCGAGCGGACCTGGGTGAGAAGATCCCGGCGGTTTCCTCCAGGACTTAGAGAGTCGAGGAAACCGGCCCGGATGAGGTTCTCAAGGACGTCACGTTCGACCGGGGTGCGCTGGTAGAGATCCCCAGCTCCCGCGAAGGACCTCTTCTCGCGCTCGGAGAGGATCTCTTTTATAGCCTTCTCCGAAAGTCCTCGACAATACGAGAGCCCCGGCCGCAGGGCAGTACCGTCCTCCTCCGCGGCGAATCCTCTACCCGAAAGATGGAGATCTGGCGGCAGTATCCTTATTCCCTTCCGTCTCGCCTCGTTCAGGATCAGACGCGGGGAGTAGAAGCCCATCGGCTGGGAGTTGAGGATTCCACAGATCAGCTCCGTCGGCCAGTGGCGCATCATGTAGGCGCTCGCGTAGGAGATCTCCGCGAAGCTCGCCGCATGAGAGCGGGCGAAACCATACCTACCAAAACCCTGTATCCACGAGAAGACTTCCTCAGCCTTATTCCGGGGTACGCCGCGCTTCACGGCACGGCCAACGAACCAGGTCCCGAGCTCCCGCATTGCACCAGCTCCTCGGTCCCGGGACATGGCCCTTCTGAGCCGGTCTCCCTCGGTCAGGGTGCAGCCGGTCATAGCCGCGGCCACTTCTAAAACCGACTCCTGGTAGATGAGTACCCCGTAGGTGTCTTTCAAGAGCGGTTCTAGCTCCGGTAGGGGATAGGTGACTGGCTCCCGCCCCTGCTTTCGGGCGACGTAGGTTGTGACCAGGTCGGCTTCGAGCGGGCCGGGACGGAAGAGGGATATGCCCGCGACTATGTGATCCAGCCTGTAAGCTCCGAGGCGCCGCTGCAGGGCCATCTGCCCGGGACTCTCAAGTTGGAAGAGGCCGGTAGTCTCCCCGCTCCTTATGAGGCGGTAGGTCTCTTTGTCATCCTGGGGGAGAGATAGGGGCTCTATCTTCTTACCGAGCCTTTCTGAGATGAGGTCTGCGGCCTTCGAGAGTGCTGTGTGGGTCTTGAGGCCCAGGAGATCCAGCTTCGGCAGTCCAACAAGCTCCAGGTCGTCTTTGTCCCACTGGATGCGGTAGAGGCCTTCCTTGCCGGCAGGCTCTACGGGGACGAGCTCTGTCAGGTGAAGATCAGGGGTTCCGAAGACCACGCCCCCGAGGTGCGTACCCGCTTCGTGCAGCCTCCCTTCGAGAGCTTCGGCAAGCTCCAGGAGTAAGGCGTAACGCTTCCGGTCCTGTAGAGGACGTCCTTTCATCGCCGGCGAGGAGAGCGCAGCGTCCCACTCCGAGGCGTAGTGAACCAGCCGGTCCCGATCTCTTATGCGCCGGGGTACGTTCTTCGCTAAGGAGTCTATCTCGGAGGGCGAGTAGCCGAGAGCCCGGGCGGCTACTCTAGTCGCGCCTCGCAAAGAGAGCGTCTGGGCGGTCGCCGCGACGGCGGCCCCTGAAGAATCCCGGTACCGGTCCATAAGCTCGTCTCTTACGGCGTCCCGGCGCTCGGAGCAGAAGTCCAAGTCTATGTCCGGAGGGTCTTTACGATGCTCGTGCAGAAAGCGCTGGAAGAGCAGGCGGTGGGTAAAGGGGTCGGGGGTGGTAAGCCCGAGGCAGCGGGCGACGAGCGAGTTCGCAGCCGAGCCCCGGCCCGTGACCGGCGCACCCAGAGAGTGGGCGATCTCGACCGCTTCCCGGGCGATGAGGAAGTACCCCGAGTAGCGGTGCCCGGCGATGATCCGAAGCTCCGTTCGGAGGCGCGCCTTCAGCTCCTTCTTCGAGGGATAGGCTTCCGGATTTCTCCCGTACGCATCTTTATAGAGCTTCTTCGCGCCGGCGAGGGCGAGCCGGACGAGCTGGAGGTCCTCCGTAGATCCAGACTCCAGGTTTGCTCTCGGGACTATGACTCCGCCACCAGGACCCTTGCCGAATCCTCCCAGAAGATCCACCGCTCCGGCGCAGCGTTCCCCGATGCTCGCCGCGTTCTTCATAGCTTCGGGCCGGTCGGCGTAGAGGCACTCCATCTGCTCCGGGGAACGCAGGTACAGCCGGTCAGTAGGCCGGTAGCGCGGAGGCGGTAGTGACGTGAGGACGCGGGCTGCGGCCAGGACCTCCGAAAGCCTGTGATCCTGTGGCTTCAGGTAGGTGACCTCCCCGGCGGCCACGGTCGGGACTCCGCAGCGGCCGGCCAGGACCTCGACCTCTCTTATGCGCCTTCTGGAGCCTTCGGTCCCGTCGTCTGTTAGCTCCGCGTACACGTTGCCCTCCCCGAAGGCCTCTTTTAACCGGTCCAGCAACCGGGCAACGTTTCCCCTGAGGGAGCTATCTGGGCCTGTGAGCATTGCGGGAAGCAACCCAAAGGGTATGGCGCCCGTGAGACAGACAAGACCGTTTCCGGCTCCAGACGCATGCTCCAGGAGCGTGTCAAGGCTGCACGCCGGGTTCCGCCTCTTCTCTGCGGAAGGCCAGTTCCCTCCTCCACCGGCTTCGCCCGCCTCACGAACCGGGGTGCAGAGGTAGTCGGTAAGCAGCCGACAGAGCGTACGGTAGCCGCGCTCTGACGCCGCCAGCAGAACCACGTGGCCTCGTGCTTCCGGCCCGTCTTCCGGCGAAACCTTCACGGTGATCTCGGCGCCGACGATGGGGGAGAGGCCATGATCCCCGCAAGCCTTCAGAAACCGTGGAATCCCGTAGAGGCCGTCCCGGTCTGTGAGCGCTAGAGAACGGTAGCCCATCCCGGCCGCTGCCTCGACCAGTTCCTCCGGGGTGGCTGTCCCCAGTCCGTAGCTGAAGCCGCTCCTGACATGCAGATGAGCGAAGCCGCCGCGCCATAATCCCATCAGTCGAGGACCCGCACTAGAGACCAACCGTAACGTCGGTCCAGGGCGACGTCAGCCACCACTCCTCCAGACAGCAACACTCTAAAGAGGAGACGGTCCGTCCCGCCTTCCGGCTCCCACCAGCATCGGACCTCGCGCCAGCGCTCGATCACCCGCGCGACGCGCCGCTTCCGTGTTCGCCTTCTCCACTGGCTTCGCTTGCATCCCGGCCCCACAAGCCACGCTTCTCCACTAGCGCCCCGGTACACGTGGCATGGCCTCGCCTCCGGATCCGAGGCCTCGGATACCTTCCCTAACCAGTTCGAGCGAGATAGATACTCAGCTATCTCCTTCTTGTCCTCCCGGCCCAGAAACAAAGGCTCGGCAAAACCGGACGGCCGTAAAGGGTGGCCGTGTATCTCTTTAGTGCTCGCCTCCAAAGACGTTCCCTCCTTCCAAGGGTTTGCCTGGAGAAGACGCCCTGGGCCTCTGAACCTCGTACAGAGTCCGTACATGGACAAAGTCCAGCGTGAGCAATCCGGGGGTGAGCCGCCGCACCTTTCACGGTAAAATACCGGGTAGGGTGAGCGTTCCCGTTTCTCAAAGTCTCCAGGTGATCGGCTCGGTTGGTAGCCTATGGACGATCATCCGGAGAACCGGGTAACCTCGGTACGAGCGGGGCGCTCCTCTATCTCTCTATTCGTTTTTCCTATTTCTTTTCCTTACAACCTCCACTATACGGTATGCAATTGTTTACTTGCAAGTCGTTTTACGCTAGGATGTAGTCATGGCCGATGACGTGGCGAGCGCTCTGGACCGGCGGGACCTCGAAATTCTGAGGTTTCTTGCGGGCCGTGAGGTGCGTGGAGAAGGGCCGCCTAGCACCCGAGAAGCGGCCCGGGCGGCGGGACTGAAGAGCCCTCGAAGCGGTGTGGTGCGGCTCCGGAAGCTCGCAGACGAGGACTGTATCGAGGTCGGAGAGGGCGAGGGCAATAAGCGTCGTCCCGTGAGACTGACCTCTTCCGGATGGGAAGCGGTGGGAGAGATGCCTGTACTGGGAAGGATCTCTGCAGGAGCCGGGATAGATGCCGTGGTTCAGGATGACGTGTATTCGCTGGTGGCGGAACTCGCCTCGCCGAAGTCTGGGAAGAGGCGCTACATGCTCCGGGCGTCGGGCCAGAGCATGATCGGGGCCGGTATAGAGGATGGCGACGAGCTCGTAGTAGAGGAAGATGAGAGCCCGCCCGACGGCACGGTGGTCGCCGCGCTCCTTGATGGCGAGCAGGTGACGGTGAAGCGCCTCTACCGAAAAGGAGAGAATGGAGACCTGGTGCGGCTGGCACCGGCGAACCCTGAGTACGAGGATATCGTGGTTTCAGCCGAAGAGGTGATAATCCAGGGCCGCGTCATCCGGGTTCTCCATCCGCCTCGGTAACTTCGGCATAGCTCCGGCGAAGCCACAGGGCAGCCACGAGCTGTTTTGCTGATAAGTCCACTTTTTAGAGTGATTTTAGGGTGTTTAGGG
>JBARZO010000208.1:0-4808 GCA_049650165.1 Rubrobacteraceae bacterium | reverse complement strand
GGTGGTCATCGGGCCGTAGGTCTCGGTGAGGCCGTAGATGTGCAGCGGCCGGATGTTGAATCCTTCTAGCTGGCCGAGCAGGGTGGGGGAGGGTGGAGCTCCCGCAATGGCGGCGACCACCGGGTGGTCGAGCTCATGGGCATTCTCGTCGTTGACGATCCCGATCTGGACCGTCGGGGCGGCGCAGTAGTGGGTGATCTCCTCGGCCTCGAAATGTTCCCAGATACGCGGCGCCTCAACCTTCCGCAAGCACACGTGCGTACCCGCTATCGCCGTCACCGCCCACGGATATGTCCACCCGTTGCAGTGGAACATCGGCAGCGTCCACAGGTAGTTCGTGTCGTAGTTCATCCCGATCTCGATGATGTTGCCCAAGGCGCTCAAGTACGCGCCCCGATACGAGTACATCACACCCTTAGGCTGACCCGTAGTACCGGAGGTGTAGTTGATCGAAATCGTCTCTTCCTCGTCTTCCAGCATGCTCTCGACCGGTTCCGGCGAACCTTCGGCCAGATAATCCTCGTAGGGGTCTCCGCTCTCGCCCGTATCTTCAACCCGAACGATCTCGACGTCCTCCACATCGGCCAGCAAGTGTTCCAGTTCGGCGTCGGCGAAGACCATCTTGGAGCCGGAATGCTCGACTATATATTTGACTTCATCTTTGCCGAGACGCGTGTTGATCGCCACGAGCACGTAGCCTGCGGCGGGAACCCCGAAGTGGGCCTCCAGCATCGGCGGAATGTTCGGGCAGAGGAACGCCACCCGGTCCCCCTTCTGAAGCCCTTCTTCCTTGAGATGCGAAGAGAGTCGATTGACACGCTCCTCCAACTCCGCGTAGGTGTAACGTCGATCTCCGTGAACGACCGCCGTCTTCTCCGGGAAGATATACGCGCTGCGCCTCAGGAAACTGATCGGGTCAAGCTCGCTGCGATAAACTTTATGTTCCATTTCGCTCCTTTCGTAGGTTCCCCCTCAACAGTATAAAGGTCGAGGCTGGATCTTGGCTACTCCTCTGACCGGTTGGGTATACGGAGCTTGTGGTTCCCATGCCGCGCTTGCGGTAGCAGGAGGGTATAAAATTATCCAGTAACCATGTAAAGGGGAGGGCGGAAATCGAAAAACGCCGTTTGGGACGGTTAGAGCATATGAGCTCGGTCTTGATCTTTGGTGGCGCAGGTCTTTCAGAGGTTAGCGAAGATGAAGCAGACCAGGCCATCTCCGCTTCTCTGGAAGCCGGGGTAAACCATTTCGACACGGCCGCCGGATACGGCGACGGGAACTCCGAAGAGCATCTCGGACGCTGGATGCCCGAGATTCGTAACGAAATCTTCCTCTCCACGAAAGTCGAGGAACGTGAAAAAGACGCCGCCCGGCGCAGCATAGAAGCCTCCCTGGATCGGCTAAACGTGGACTCGGTAGACCTCATACAGCTACACGCGGTCGGAGATCTCGACGACCTGGATCTGGCGACCGGAACTGGCGGTTCGCTCGAAGCCGCGATCGAAGCCAGATACGAAGGCATCGCAGGCGCGATCGGAATTACCGGTCACGGACGCCACGCGCCGGCCACCCACCTGGAAGCACTCCGGCGCTTCCCGTTCGACACGGTGCTCACGCCCTGGAACTACATCCTCTCAATAGACGAGGAATACCGCACGAGCTTCGAGGCGTTGGCGGAGGAAACCATGCGCCAGGACGCAGGCTTGATGACCATAAAGACCATCTCGCGGCGTAACTGGCCGGAGGGTAATCCATTGGAGGGTCAGCGGCGGGCGACGTGGTACGAGCCGTTCGAGGAGCAGGAGTACATATATGCTGCGGTATCGTTTGTATTAGCGCGGACGGAGATCACCGGCATACCGATGGTCGGGGACGTAGGTTTGATGCCGGCCATGATCGAGGCCGAATCAAAGCCCCGCCTGCCACCTGAACAGGCCGCTGAGATCCTTTCTCGGGCACCCGACCACTCATCCCCATTTATCTCGATGCCGATTTGAAACTAGGGCTTTTCACCGTTCCGCTAGCCGAGTGGTCGCTTGTCGAGGTGCTGAAATACGCCGGAGACCTGGGATGTGAGGCGGTCGAGCTTGGTGCCGGAGGCTACCCGGGAAACGCTCACTGCGATCCCGGACGGCTGCTGGCAGACTCCTCAGCCCTCGATAAGTTCCGATGCATCGTGCAAGAAAGCGGGCTGGAGATCAGTGCTCTCTCCTGCCACGGGAACCCCTTGCATCCGAGCGAAGATATAGCCCGAGCTTACGATGAGAATTTCCGCAACACCGTGCGCCTGGCATCGGAATTGGATGTGGAGACTGTTATTACCTTCGCGGGTTGTCCCGGAGACTCCGATAATTCGGAGATGCCCAATTGGATAACCTGCGCCTGGCCGCCGGATTTTCGAGAGGTTCTCGAATGGCAGTGGAACGAGAAGGTAGCGCCTTACTGGCGTCAGGCGGCTGATTTCGCCGGAGAACGTGGCGTAAGGATAGCTATAGAGCCTCACCCTGGTTTCGCCGTCTACAACGCCGAGACTTTCTGGCGTTTGAAAGACATCGCTGGAAGTAACGTAGGCGTAAACTTGGACCCCTCGAACCTCTTCTGGCAACAGATCGAACCGATCGCCATCGTAGAAGAACTCGGCGAATCCATCTTCCACGTCCACGCGAAGGATACGGGTTTCGACCCGCACCGGGTTGCGAGAAATGGTGTGTTGGATACGAAGGTGCACACGACGAACGGAGACCGGGCGTGGGTCTATCGGGTGGTAGGGCGCGGTCACGGGGTGGACTTCTGGAGGGCTCTGATCCGAGAGCTAAGCGATGTTGGCTACGAGGGCGCGCTTTCTATAGAACACGAAGATCTCTCCGTAGATCCCGAAGAAGGTTTCCGAGAGGCGGCGGACTTGCTCAGAGCCGCACTTGCAGAAGAGCAGCACGATGAACAGTGAGGAGATACGAATGAACTTCCCCGAAGGATTTATGTGGGGCACGGCAACGGCCGCCTACCAGGTCGAAGGCGCAGCTCGGGAGGACGGACGCGGTTCCTCGATCTGGGACACTTTCTCTCATACACCGGGAAAAGTGCTCCACGGAGACACTGGCGACACAGCATGCGACCAGTACCATCGGCTCGAAGAAGACCTGGACCTCATGTCGGAGTTGGGTATACAGGCCTACCGATTCTCCGTCGCTTGGCCCCGCATCCAACCGGACGGTAGCGGCGGGCCGAACCAGAAAGGACTCGATTTCTACCGGAGACTGGTAGATGGACTGAGAGAACGCTCCATCGAACCGATGCTCACACTCTACCATTGGGACCTGCCGCAGGCGCTCGAAGACCAGGGCGGCTGGACAAATCGGGAGACTAGCGAACGCTTCGCGGAGTATGCGGGCATCGTCTACGAAGCGTTGAGTGACACGGTGAAACTCTGGATCACGCTGAACGAGCCGTGGGTGGCCGCCTGGATGGGCCATGGCTACGGCGTTCATGCACCCGGATACGCCGATCCCGCCAAAGCCCTCTCCGTCACACACCACCTACTTCTCGGTCATGGATTGGCCTTGCGAAACATGCGCACGGCCGCCGGTCCCGAAGACGAGAACCAACTTGGTGTAACGCTCGTGTTGCAACCGGCGCGACCGGCACGAGACCGGGAGGCTGATGTTGAGGCGGTCCGGCGCTTGGACGGGCAGGCGAACCGTCTTTATCTAGATCCGCTGTTCCGCGGCGAGTATCCGGAGGACTTGCTCTCGCATTACCGCGGGCGCGGCGTTGAGCTTCCGATGGTGCAAGACGGTGATATGGACGTCATCTCCGGCGACCTCGACTTCCTCGGCGTCAACTACTACTTCCGGCACGCCGTCCGAGATGCGCCCGACGAGATCCCATCCGATATTCCCTTCTCGGACTTGAACGCCCGCGTGATCATTCCGCACGATGCGGAGAGGACCGCGATGGGCTGGACCGTCGAGCCGGAAGGATTGACGGAGATACTGGTGCGGGTAAAGGAAGAGTACACTGACCTGCCCATCTACATCACCGAGAACGGGCGCGCCGTCCACGACTACGCCGACCCCGAGGGAAATATCAACGACGAGGAGCGCGTTTCGTATCTGGACCGCCACTTCCGGGCGGCACATGAGGCTATAGAGCAGGGCGTAAACCTCGCCGGGTACTTCGTCTGGTCGCTGCTGGATAACTTCGAGTGGGTCGAGGGTTACTCAAAGAGGTTCGGGATCGTCTACGTAGACTATCCTACGCAGCGGCGCACGCCGAAAATGAGCGCCCACTGGTACGCTGGAGTCATCGGCCGCAACGGCGTGAAAGACCACACTGAGGAGTCCTGAAAAATCGTTTGAATGGTGCTCGTCCGGGGTATCCAGATGTCTGTACAAAATAGAGAGGAGCAAAAACAATGTCTAACGAGCTACAGGGTAAGAAGATAGCTTTCCTCGCGGCGATGGAAGGCACGGAGCAGATCGAGCTGACCGAGCCGTGGAAGGCCGTGGAAGATGCTGGCGGTGAGGCCGAGTTGATCTCGACGGAATCCGGTGAGATCCAGGGTTTCAATCACCTCGACAAGGGCGACACTTTCCAGGTCGACAAGACCGTTTCTGAAGCGAGTGCTTCGGATTACGACGGGCTCGTATTGCCCGGCGGCGTCGCAAACCCGGACAACCTGCGTATGAACGGGGACGCGGTCAAGTTCGTGCGGGATTTCTTCGAGCAGGCCAAGCCGGTCGGTGCGATCTGCCACGCTCCCTGGACCTTGATCGAGGCGGACGTTCTCAACGGCAGGACCATAACCT
>JBARZO010000207.1:0-4649 GCA_049650165.1 Rubrobacteraceae bacterium | reverse complement strand
GCCTCCATCAACGCCGCCACCGTCGCCTTTCCGACCTTGCCAGCAGAACCTGTCACAACGACCTTCATGCGCGCCTCCTTCTCGTTTGCTCCGAAGATGTTAGCAGACAACATCTGCCGGTCAGGGTGTGGTTTCACCCACTACCAACGGGGGTAAAGGGAGCCTCATGCGTATAGTTGTGGTCGGAGCAACGGGTAACCTTGGAACGAGCGTCCTGCGCTCGCTTACGGGCGAAGAAAAGGTCGAATCTATACTCGGAATATCCCGACGATTGCCGGGTCTCCAGATGCCGAAGGTCGAGTGGGCGGCGGCGGATACAGCGAAGGACGACCTTGCGCCGCACTTCGAGGGGGCGGATGCCGTGGTGCTCCTCTCTTGGCTCATACAGCCCTCACGAGACCTGAACAAGCTGTGGATGGTGAACGTGGAGGGTAGCTTGCGCGTCGCCCGGGCTGTAAAAGACGCCGGAGTCCCGGCGCTACTCTACGCCTCGTCGGTCGGGGCTTACTCGCCGGGGCCGAAGGACGAGGCGGTGGACGAGAGTTGGCCTACGGGCGGCGCGACCACCTCGTACTACGCCCGGCAGAAGGCCGAGGTCGAGCGGCGGCTGGACTTCTTCGAGAGAGAAAACCCGGGCGTGCGGGTGGTCCGATTGCGGCCGGGGCTGGTCTTCAAGAAAGAGGCGGCGACGGGCGTTCGGCGACTGTTTGCCGGTCCTTTTCTGCCGAACTTTCTTATGCGGCCAGAGCTTATTAACTTGATCCCCGAGATCGAAGGCTTGCGTTCTCAGGTGGTTCATTCCTACGATGTGGGGGAAGCTTTCCGGTTAGCGATCCTGAACGAGGAGGCGCGGGGTGCGTACAATCTGGCGGCCGAGCCGGTTTTGGATGCGCAGGAGATCGGGCGCATCCTTGGCGCGAGGCCGGTTCCTTTCTCTGCAAACGTGGCCCGTGCTGCAGCCGACCTCTCCTGGAAACTTCGCGTGCAACCCGTGCCGCCCGGTTGGCTCGACCTGTCGCTGAACGTGCCTATCATGGACACGAAGCGCGCCCGCGAAGAGCTCGGCTGGACGCCGCAGTACAGTGCGGACGACGCCCTGCTGGATATTCTGGAGGGCTTGAGAAACGGGGCGGATCTCGACACGCCGCCGCTCTCGGCTGAGACCAGCGGACCGTTCCGCATACGCGAGATACTGACTGGAGTAGGGAGGAGGGAGCCGTGAAGGCTGTCGTGTGGCACGGCAAGGAAGACGTGCGGGTGGACAACGTTCCCGACCCGATCATACAGGAGCCGACGGACGCTATCGTCCGCATCACCTCGACCGCTATTTGCGGCTCGGACCTCCACCTGTACGCGAAGCTCTCCCCGATCATGCGCGAGGGCGACATTATCGGGCACGAACCGATGGGCATAGTCGAGGAAGTAGGCTCCGAGGTGGAGCACATCTCTCCCGGCGACCGGGTAGTCGTGCCGTTCAACGTCTCGTGCGGCCACTGCTTTTTCTGCGAGCAGAGCCTCTTCTCCCAGTGCGAGACGACCCGGGACACCGGCAAACTCGCCCAGGCCGCGAGTTTGCTGGGACGGGCCAAGGGCGCGAGCCTCTTCGGATACACGCACGTCTACGGCGCGGTGCCGGGCGGCCAGGCCGAGTACCTGCGCGTGCCGCAGGCCCACTTCGGGCCGGTGAAGGTGCCGGAAGGACCGCCGGACGAGCGGTTCCTGTACCTCTCGGACGTACTGCCGACGGCGTGGCAGGCGGTCGAGTACGCCGACACCCCGGAGGGAGGTACGTTGGGCGTTTGGGGACTCGGGCCTATCGGTCAGATGGCGTGCCGTATCGCGCTGCACAAAGGAGTCGGAAGGGTTATAGGGATAGATTCAGTGCCGGAGCGGCTCTCGCTCGCGGCGAAGTACGGCATCGAGACGGTGGACTTTTCGGTAGTGGACAGCGTGAAGGACCTGATGCTGGAGATGACCGGCGGCCGGGGCGTGGACGCGGCCATTGATGCCGTTGGTATGGAGGCGGGCGGGTCGCTCGTGGACACAATACTCCAGGCGACGAAGGTGCAGTTAGATAAGGCTCACGCGCTACGGGAGTGCATGGCGTCCATCCGACGGGGCGGGACGCTCTCTATCTCCGGGGTTTACACCGGCCCGATCCAGATGTTCCCGCTAGGGGATCTCTTCGACATGCAGCTACAACTACGGATGGGCCAGGCGAACGTGCGCCGCTGGGTGGACGACATCGTGCCGCTCCTAGAAGACGATGATGATCCGTTGGGCACGGAGGACCTCAAGACGCACGAGATGCCGCTTACGGATGCGCCGCTCGGCTACGAGATGTTCCAGAAAAAGCAGGACGGTGCGATCAAGGTGGTTCTCAAGCCGTAACGTCCTGTGGACGCGACTACCGTAAGATATTATTTAACGTCTCTGAAACCTGAGCCGGCTTCGGAGGGAGCCCGGCAAGAGCCAAAGGACGTTTGAAGAGTGGGAAGAGATCGAGGGGGACGCAGGAGCAGCGCGCGCCGGGGCCGGCGCTCGGACCCGCGCTTGCGCGGCCTCTCTTACGAAGAACGGCGCCGGGTGTATATCCGCCGCCGCATCGTCGCCGGGGCGATCATCGTGGTGCTCTTGCTGTTGCTCGCAATTCTGGTGGGGCTCATTCCGCTTTTCGGGGGTTCGGAAACCGGGAAAGCCTCCGCGGAGAACGCTTCTAACAAACTGAACCTGGATCAAAACGTCGCGAGGAAGCCGCAAACCGAACCAGTGGCGGAGAAGCAAAATGTAACGAAGCCCGCCGCGACGCCTACGGAGGCGGCCCAGGGAAAGGCTGAAGAGAACGCCGGCGGAGAGCCGCTGGATGTTCTCGTGTTGGGTGTAGACCGGCGACCGGAGGGTAGCTCCGTGGAGGGGAGTCGGGCGGACACTATTATGGTGGCGCGCATAACGCCCGGGACCGGCAGCGTTGAGATGATCTCCATCCCACGAGACCTGTTTGTCGAGATAGAGCCCGGGGTGGAGGATCGGATCAACGCGGCCTACTCTTATGGAGGGGTCGAACAGATGACCGGGGCGGTAGAAGAAGCCACCGGCATCTCGATAGATCGCTACGCCGTCGTGGATTTCGAGGGTTTCAAAGACATCGTAGACGCCGTTGATGGTCTGAAGGTCGAGATCCAGGGCGAAATGCCGCCCCGCCGCCACATGCAAGGAATCCAGACCCTGGACGGAGAACAAGCTCTGTTCTACGCCCGGTACCGGGGCACGGCTGGTAGCGACCTGGACCGGATAGCCCGCCAGCAGCAGTTGGTGGGAGCCCTGCGCGAGAAACTCGTAAGCTGGGGCGCGGTCTCAAAACTGCCGGGAATTATGGAGGCGATCCACGGTAACCTGGAGACCGACCTGGGCCTGTTACAGAACATCTCCCTGTCGCGGTCGCTGTTGAACGCGGAAGACGCTGCCTCCTTCGAAGCTTTTCAACTCGCGGGTGTTCCGACCACCCTTCCAGATGGCCGGCAGGTTCTCGTCCCGGATTCTGCGGAGAACGAGCGCATTTTGCAAGAGTTCCGCGGTAAGTCACCATCTACCTGATGGCTGCTACGCCAGACCCAGCTCGTCCGCGTTCTTCTGCTCAACGGCCCCTTCCGCGTCCTCCGTAACATCCCCCGCGAGCGTAACGGAGGTCTTCCGCTCGCCCTGCCGGTAGAGTACCCACTCGTTACTGTCGGTGTACAGGAGGTTCGGGGTGGAGGAGAACTTCTTGAACTGCTCCCTGTTGCGCCCCTTAAACTTCTTCGCGTTCGCCCCGAGGCCCGGCGCTTTCAGCTCCACGTATCCACAGGTGAGATCGCCTATCCCGACGGCGACGTCCGGGCGCCCCGCTCCTTGAACCGCCGTCTCCGTCGCAGATGAAACGTCGAAGTTCATCGTGGAACCCGCAGCCCGCAACAGATCCTGCACCGGACCCTTCAACTGGTCCTCCGGCTGGCCGCCGAGTGTGGAGGAGTAAGTCTTCGTCAGCGATGCGGCGAAGCTCTTCAGGGGATCAAGGATACTGCCCGGCACTAAAGTTACTCCTCTCCAGGTTCTTGCAGCTACTCACGAAGCATACCCGAAGGCCTACCTCGACACTACGGGGACTTGCTCACCCCGACATTACGGTGAGCGTAGAAACCTCCGAAATCTCTTCGAAGTGGCTGTCCAGGGTAAGTATGAAGCCACCGATGGATTCCGCCGCGGCGGCGATCACACAGTCCGTGATCGGGACGGTCACGCCCCGGCGACGCAACTCGAATCCTATTCCGCCGGCCCGTTCGTGGACTTCACGCGTAGCTGCTACCCATCTCACGGCCCCGAGTGCCGCGCGGAGCCTTGACAGCTCTGCCTCGTTTCGCGCTCTTTGCGAAAGTTCCGCCAAGACTATACCTGTCAGCGCCGCCTGGTCTTCTCTTACGGCATCCTCGACCACTGTTGCGCCCTGAGTTCCAGGACGGTTGAAGTACTCGATCCAACAAGACGTGTCTACGAGCACCGGCTCATTCGCCAAGCTCGGCCTCCCTCAACTCTCGCCAGTTCTCCTCCAATCGAATTTCGCCGGGTAACCGCAACAGCAACTCTTTACGCCGCAGACGCACGTACTCCGTCAA
>JBARZO010000206.1:0-2971 GCA_049650165.1 Rubrobacteraceae bacterium | reverse complement strand
GCCCATGACATCGCCCATGAACTCCTCGGGCATGACGACCTCGACGGCCATCATCGGCTCTAGCAACACCGGGTTGGCCCGCTTCATGGCCTCCTGGATCGCCATGCTGCCCGCGATGTGGAAGGCCATCTCGTTCGAGTCGACTTCGTGGAAGGAGCCGTCAACCAACTCCACCTTTACGTCCACGACCGGGAACCCGGCCACGACGCCGTTGTCCAGCGCCTCCTTGATACCCTTATCCACGCTCGGGATGTACTCCCGGGGGATGACGCCGCCGACGATCTTGTTCTCGAACTCGTAGCCGGTCTCGTCGTTGTGCTCGGCGTTGATGACCGCGTGGCCGTACTGGCCGCGACCACCCGTCTGCCGCACGAACCGGCCCTCGATACCTTCGACCCGCTTCTGAATGGTCTCCCGGTAGGCGACCTGCGGTTTGCCGATGTTCGCATCAACCCGGAACTCGCGCAAGAGGCGGTCCAGGATGATCTCCAGGTGCAACTCACCCATGCCGGAGATGATCGTCTGTCCCGTCTCTTCATCCGTGACCACGGAGAACGTCGGGTCCTCTTCGGCGAGACGCTGGAGTGCGATCGTTAGCTTCTCCTGGTCGGCTTTCGTCTTCGGCTCGATGGCCTGCGAAATGACCGGCTCCGGGAACACCATCTGCTCCAAAACGATCTGCTCGTTGTCATCGGCCGAGATGAGCGTGTCGCCCGTCCCCGTATCCGAGAGACCGATAGCCGCAACCAACTCGCCGGCGTACACCTCATCCCGCTGCTCGCGGGAGTTGGCGTGAAGCTGCAATAGCCGCCCGACGCGCTCGCGCTTTCCCTTCGTCGTGTTCATAATATACGAACCGGCCTTTATCGTGCCGGAGTACACCCGCATGTAGGTGAGCTTTCCGACGTGCGGATCGGTCTGGACTTTGAAAGCCAGGGCCGCCAACGGGCCGTTCTCGTCGGCTTCGCGGGTGATTTCCTCGCCGTCCATCGTAACGCCCTCTACGGGAGGAACGTCCAGCGGGCTCGGCAGATAATCAATTACGCCGTCGAGCAGCGGCTGAACGCCCTTGTTCTTGAACGCCGAACCACAGAACACGGGGGTCAGGTCTATGCTGAGCGTCGCCTTCCGGATCGCCGCCCGCAAACTCTCGACGTCGATCTCTTCGCCCTCCAGGTAATGCATCATCAACTCTTCATCCTGGTCGGCGACGGCTTCGAGTAACTTCTCACGATACTCCGCCGCGAGCGTCCTCATATCCTCGGGGATCTCAGCCTCTTCCCATTCGGCTCCAAGGTCGTCCTTGTAAATAATGGCCTTCATCTCGACGAGATCTACGATCCCCCGGAGATCCGCCTCAGCACCGATAGGCAACTGAACCGGAATCGCATTTGCCTGGAGCCGTTCCACCATCGTCCTGACGGCCTTATAGAAGTCCGCCCCGATGCGATCCATCTTGTTTACGAAAGCTATCCGGGGAACCCCGTACTTGTCCGCCTGACGCCAGACAGTCTCACTCTGCGGCTCGACCCCGGCAACGGAGTCGAACAACGCAATGGAACCGTCTAGAACCCGCAAACTCCGCTCTACCTCTACAGTGAAGTCCACGTGTCCGGGCGTGTCTATAATATTTATACGGTGCTGTTCCGGGACGCGGCTATGGACCACCATGTCTTCGGAGGAACTCTTACCGTTTTTGGAGGAGCCTTCGATGCCGCCCCAGAACACGGTGGTCGCGGCGCTGGTGATGGTTATGCCGCGTTCGCGTTCCTGGGACATCCAGTCCATAACGGCGTTGCCGTCGTGGACCTCGCCCAGTTTGTGGGTCAGGCCCGTGTAGAGCAGGATGCGCTCGGTCGTCGTCGTTTTGCCCGCGTCGATGTGAGCCATGATCCCGATGTTTCGGACCCGGCGTAGCGGGATTTTTCTAGCTACTTGTACAGCCATGACCTTTTAATCACCACCTGTAATGTGCGAATGCCCGGTTGGCTTCGGCCATCCGGTGGGCTTCTTCTTTACGGCGGACGCTCGAACCGAGGTTATCGTTGGCGTCCAGGATCTCGCCGGCCAGCCGCTGTCCCATAGACTTCTCGCGACGGGCACGGGCGTAGCTGGCTATCCAGCGCAGGGCCAGAGTGTTAGCCCGGCGCGGCGCCACCTCGACCGGCACCTGGTAAGTCGCGCCACCGACCCGGCGGCTACGGACTTCGAGGCGTGGCCGGATGTTGTCGAGAGCATTGTTCACGACCGTCACCGGGTTGCTGCCCGTGCGCTCCTCGATCACGGAGAGCGCATCGTAGATTATCTTCTCTGCGGTACTCTTCTTACCGTCCAGCATGATCTTGTTGATCAACTGCTGCACGAGCACACTCCCGTAAACGGGGTCTGGTGCAATTTTTCTCTTTGGTGGGGCTGCGCGCCGCGGCATCTCTCTATCCTCCTACTGCTTCTTCGTTCCGTACTTGGAGCGGCTCTGCTTGCGGTCGTTTACGCCCAGCGTATCCAACGCGCCTCGTACGACCTTATAGCGAACGCCCGGCAGGTCTTTCACACGACCGCCACGGACCAACACCACAGAGTGCTCCTGCAAGTTGTGCCCCTCGCCCGGCACGTAAGCCGTAGCCTCGACACCATCGGAGAAACGAACCCGGGCGATCTTACGTAGCGCTGAGTTCGGCTTCTTCGGCGTGGTGGTCGAAACGCGGGTGCAAACCCCCCGACGCTGGGGCGCGCCTCGCAGAGCGGGCGTCGCCGCCTTCTTCTTTTGTTTTTCGCGCTCTTTGCGCACGAGTTGATTGGTCGTCGGCATGGCCGCGCCTTCCTCTCTGATCTGTGAAAAGGGGCTTACAACAAAAACTACGCGCCGCAGCATTGAGCAGCTTAAAGCCGCTCTCGACCGCGACGCGTAATTTTAGGCTTAGGAAGCCGCTATGTCAAGCTCGTCGGTCTCCCGCGTCTCGTACCCTTCTAC
>JBARZO010000205.1:0-11755 GCA_049650165.1 Rubrobacteraceae bacterium | reverse complement strand
CTCCATCACCTCTCCGACGTAGCCGAACATGTCCATCAACATCGGCAAATATTCCTGTCCCGCCTCGTTTGCAGTGACCACTGCGGAGCCCAGTCCTACAGAGGCGCAGACGTTGGGCATCACCCTCAAAACGGGAGTGCCGGGCGGCAGCTTTTCGGAAATGCTGCCTATAGTAACGCCCGCGGCAACGCTGGCGACGGCTTTCTCCGTCCCCTCGATCGCCGGGGATATGCTTTCCATTACGGGTCCGACGTCCCACGGCTTTACTGCGACGACGACGATGTCGCTACGCTTCACGAGGTCCACGTTAGAGTCCGTAACGTACATACCGTAGCGCTCAGAATAAGGTTTCAGGTACTCTGCGTGAACGTCGCTGACGCCTAGTTCGAAGTTGCCGGATTCAGCGAGGCGTGTCAGGAGAGAGCCCCCGATCTTACCTGCCCCTATAACTCCTATGCTGGTCAAAACGACTGGACGATCCTAGAGCTGATTGAAGAACGCCTTTTCTGCGAGGCGCTTACGCTCCTCGGCACTGACCTCTACGTTGTTTGGCGTCAGAAGAAATACCCGATTGGCGACGCTCTGTATCTGTCCGTCCATCGCGTAAGTCAGGCCGGAGCAGAAGTCCACCATCCGGCGTGAGAGCTCCGCGTCGACGCTCTGGAGGTTTAGGATCACCGGCTGCTGACGCTTGAAGCGATCTGCCAGGGGCTGGGCATCGTTGAAGCTGGACGGCTCCAGGACACTAACCCGCGCCGGGCGAGGGTCCGGAACGGGACGAAGGTGTGGCTGCCCAGGATCTGACTCGCGCCCGTAATCGTCTGAGCCATCACTGCCGAAGAGATCTCCTAGAGAAGTACCGAAAGCCGAAGAGCGCCCCGAGCGTCCGAGACGCCGTACTGCAGGAGCAGATTCCTCGCCACCGCCGCCTGCGTAAGCGGTGCGACCGTAAGGCACGCTTTCTTCTTCCTCTTCCTCGTAATAATATTCGTCCTCGACATCGCCGAAACCGAACCAGGCCGCGACTCGTTCAAGTCGATCTCTAGCTGCCATCGTTCCTCCTCACCGGCCATCCTCCTGGATAATTGTCCTCCCGATTCTCACCAAAGTGGCCCCTTCTTCGACCGCGACTTCGTAGTCGTTGCTCATGCCCATAGAGAGTTCTGAGAGGTCGAACGTTGAGCTCCAAATCGGTCGTAGCCTATCACGTATCTCTCTGAGTTTCGCGAAAACATAGCGCACATCTTCCGCTTGTTCAACCTGCGGCGCTATCGTCATAAAACCTCGGACGCAGACCAGCCCATCTGTCTCCGCGGCAGCCTGTAAGAGTGCTTCAACCTGGTCTTCCTCTACCCCATATTTAGACTCCTCACCGCTAACGTTTACTTGAAGGAGAATGTCGATTCCATCTTCGGGGGCACGTTTTTGCAGTTCCCCGATCAGGCGCTCTGAGTCAACAGAGTGTATGAGGCTCACTCTGGGCGCCACGTCTTTCGCTTTACGGCGCTGCAAGTGGCCGATAAAGTGCCACTCGAAAGCGTCACCGAATTCTTCCTGCTTGAGGATCAAATCTTCCGAACGGTTCTCACCGAGCAAATCCACACCCGCGGCTGAGAGGGAAGCGGTCTGCTCCACGGTGTAGTACTTACTGGCGATCAGGATTCTAGCGGCGTCGGGTTCGCGTCCGCTTCGGTCCAGGGCTTCGCCGACCTTCTCTCTTACAGACTCAACTCTGCTCCGAATGCCTTCTGTGGTGATCTGGCTTTCCACTACGAAGTTTTCACCACCGTTGCCAAACTGCGCCCGGTGATCGGGCCCTGCTTGCGATGGGAATAGAAGAGGTCTGGACGACACCCTGTACACAAGCCGAGGTCATGCACCTCACCCACGCCCTGCTCTTCGAGATCCGTCTTGATCGCGTCCGGCAAAGAAAGATTGCGCCCCGAGACCACCTCAGATCCAAACCGATCTGAAAACGAACCCGCCAACTCTTCGGACACCTCGTAGCAACACCGTCTTATACAAGGCCCTATATATGCTCTTACACTATCGCCGTCTAACACCCGGGCAGTCTTGCCACTTATCCCGGATATGGTTCCGCGCCAACCGGAGTGGACCATTGCAACTTCACCGTCCCCGACCAGCGCCACCGGCACACAGTCAGCTACGGCAACGACCAGAGCCAAATTATTTTCTCCAGTTATAAGGGCGTCAGCCTGCCCCGCGAAGCCAGGTTCCTCCACGCGTACGATTTCATCCCCAGCGACTTGCTGAATCCACGCCGACGAACAACCGTCCATCGAAGCCTTGATGCGTGAGAGATTTTCCATCACCGCATCATGGTCGTCCCCGACCGTCATGGAAACGTTTAGGCTATCGAACGGAGCTTCCGAAACACCGCCCAAGCGGGTGAAAAATTGGACTCGTGCCCCGTCAGGTTCCGGGTTTGGCGTTACAAAGACGGCGCCCCCGGCCTGTTCGTGGTCGGAGGCGGTCTTTAGGTTCCAAGGCGAGGTCGTATCCACGCCGATAGTTTAACGCAGCTATCTACCGACGGCGGAGAAAGGCCGGGATGTCGAGCGGGTCGCCCTCTTGCGTAGAGGAAGACGATGCCGGTGGGGCCAACTCTTCTTCGTCGAATTCCAGACTCGGACGCTCGGACCGACGTTGATTCGCCATCCTCTGGTCGAAGCCCGTTGCGATAACGGTGACGTTCACCCGATCCCCAAAACTTTCGTCCACTACGGAACCAAAGATCAGGTTAGCCTCCTGGTGCGCGGCGTTGTGAACGATCTCAGCCGCTTCGTTGACCTCGAAGAGACCCAGATCACTGCCACCGGTAATGTTCAGGATAATTCCTGTCGCCCCTTCGATGCTGGCCTCCAGCAGTGGGCTGGAAATCGCGGCTTTGGCAGATTCCGCGGCCCGGTTCTCGCTATTAGAGCTACCAATGCCCATAAGAGCAGATCCGGAATCCCGCATGATCGTCCGCACGTCGGCGAAGTCCAGGTTGATGAGACCCGGTACCGTGATGAGGTCTGTTATACCTTGCACACCCTTGCGGAGTACGTCGTCAGCCATCTTGAAGGCGTCCATCATGGTGGTCCGCTTCTCTGCGACGTCCAGGAGCCGGTCGTTCGGAATGGTGATCAAAGCGTCGACGTTCTCCCGGAGCTTCTTGATGCCTTCCTCAGCGTAGGTCGAGCGTCGCCGGCCCTCGAAAGCAAACTGCCGCGTAACGACCACAACCGTAAGAGCTCCGGACTCGCGTGCGATCTTGGCTACTACCGGAGCAGCGCCGGTACCAGTACCGCCACCCTTACCGGCGGTAACGAAAACCATGTCCGCACCACGCAGAGATTCCTCGATATCGGCCTTATTCTCTTCGGCAGCCTCCGCCCCGATCTTGGGGTCGGCGCCGGCGCCTAGACCGCGGGTGATCTTCTCTCCAATGTGGATCTTTTGGTCCGCATCACACATCTGAAGAGCCTGAGCATCCGTGTTGACCGCAATGAACTCAACACCCTGCAAACCGGAGTTGATCATACGGTTCACGGCGTTGGTCCCGCCACCACCAATTCCAACAACTTTTATTACCGCCAGATAGTTCGTACCCGCATCCAACATACCGCTCTCAACCCTCCGTTGACCGTTTTCGCAACGCCGTCCGGATCACACGCCCCGGAACCAACCTTTAATGGACTCCACTATGCTACCAAAACTGTTAACTCGTGCACCTTTACTTTTAGCTTTAACTTTACCCTGCTTGGCGGCGAAGTTTAACAGCCCGATCGAGGTTGCGTACTGAGGTTTTCGTAGAGCGTTAAAGTTTCCCTTGATCTCATATGGCGCAGCAGTGCGGGCAGGAAGGCCCAGAACGTCCTCTGAAAGCTCGGTCATACCGTCGAGAAGAGAACCTCCTCCAGTTAGTACGGCGTCGCCGGATATCTGGGTCCGCAGTCCGTTTTCTTTTAGCGAATTGCTGACATATTCGAAGACTTCATGTGCCCGGTACTCAAGTATCTGACTTAGAAAGTGTGCGTTGTAGTGCTTATCGTTCAGGCTTACGGCGGCCACAGAGTCGACGATACGCGAGAGCACCGTACCGTAGCGGATCTTCAATCTCTCCGCGCTCTCGTACGGCACCTTGAAGCCGTAGGCAACGTCGGAGGTGAAGCTCTCCCCCCCGATAGGTATGACGTCCGTATGGACCAGGGCGCCTTTCAGGAAGACCGCCATGTCGGTGGTGCCGCCACCTATGTCTATAAGGACCGCCCCGGCGTCCCGGTCTGCAGCTCGCAGGCACGCTTCGGCGGAAGCTAGGGGTTCGAGCACTACTTGCGACACGCGGGCGCCACCGTCTTCCACGGCATAGAGAAGGTGTTGAATACTGGAGATGGCCCCGGTCACCGTGTGGGCCCGCATGGTCACCTTGCGGGCGGCGAGTCCAACTGGTTGTTGCACGCCCTCTGAGCCGTCCAGAACATAACTCCGGGGGACGACGTGTATGACTTGTTCGTCCTCGTCCACAACGGTGTCACGTGCCTCATACTCCAGCTTGCGGACGAACCTATCAGTAATGGAGAGGTTGCGGCTCCGGTTGAGGAGCGTCACCTCGGTGTTGAACGAAGAAATGTGGCTGCCGGCTATGCCCACTATCACCGGCACGTCGCCCATGCCACAGGCGTTCATCGCCTCTGCGACCGAGTCCGCCGCCGATTCCCTGTCCACGACGACGCCACGTTTCAATCCGTAGCTCGGAGCTTCTCCAACCGATAGTACTTCGACGGTGCCCCGCTGGTCGTCTACCCGCCCGGTGATAGCCACGATCTTTGTCGTGCCCACATCTATGCCATGTATCAGCGACTGTGCCACGGACTTTCGCTAACCCTCCGACTCTCCGGCGACCGACACTTCCTCGACCACTATGCGCTCTGGAGACCGGAGATCAAAGACCGGCGCTTCCGGGTTCTGCCGCATAACCTCCGAGAGAGTTTCGGCCTGCCCGTCTCGGACCACATCGGAGAAGATCACCCGCCGCCCGTTTACCAGAGCTTCAACCCCTCCAGGCCCAGTACCTGCTATTGACTCAATGGTCGCGCCGTTTTTTTCCAAGACTTGCCCACTGCTCAAGATACTCTCCAAGCGCTTTTCATTGGTTTCGACAAGCGGTAGATTCGCCCCTCCAAGGCGGGTAAGTTCGGTACCATCCGCCGCAAACACGGCCTTCCGACCATCCACTTCTCCGCTCAAAAATGGTCGGCGTTCCTCAACCTCAACCGTAACTATACCCGACTCCCAATTCTTTAGCACCTCAACACCCTTAACCCAAGCGTTAGACTCTAGTCTGCGCCCTAACAGGTCTGGGTTGAGGGTCAGAAGGCTTGCGCGGTCCGGTACCGAGTTCCACACCTGAGTTTCGGGGAGCATGCGGGCTCCCTCGATCCGAATGCCGGTAACCGGGTAGAAAAGGTAGGCTCCGATGTAAACTATGATCGCTGTCAGGATGGCGACGGCGAGCGAGACGCAGACGGGTCGCAGGAATTGCGTCAACTCGGATGCTCCAACAGCTCCAGTAGTTCTTCACCTACGTAAGAGATGTCTCCGGCCCCCATCGTTAGAACGGTGTCGTACGGGGCGGATATTGTGCTCAGTACCTGCGGGATATCTTTTTGTTTGGGGACATAGTAGACGTCTGGGCGTCCCTGTGTTTCGCAGATGGCGTCGACGATCAGCTTTCCATTTACTCCGGGCTGCGGCGCCTCACCCGCACCGTAGACGTCGGTGATCAGGACGGCGTCCGCCGCTGCGAATGCCTCGCCGAACTCGCGGTGAAATTTCTTGGTCCGGCTGTAACGGTGAGGCTGAAAGACCGCTATAACTCGTCCTTCCGAAGTGTCGCGCGCGGCTTGTAGGGTCGAGGCAAGCTCGGTCGGATGGTGGGCATAGTCGTCTATCACCCTGACGTCGGCTTCTTTTCCTTTTATCTGGAACCGCCGCCGCACGCCACTGAAAGTCTTCAAGCTGGTGAGCCCCTCGTAGGCATCATGCCCGAGCCACCGGGCTACTCCAGCCGCGGCCAGGGAATTGAGGATGTTGTGGCGTCCGTAAACTCCCAAGTCGACGGTGCCGCGCTCGACACCGTTCTCCAGTAGTGTGTAGGAGCTGGGTGAGAGGATCTCCGCCCGCAGCTCACCGCTCTCGACGCCGTAGGTAGTTACCGGACACGGGGCTTCTGCCGCTAGTTGCAGGCATAGAGGATCATCAGCGCAGGTGACCAGGTGGCCGGTTGACGGTAGCGCCCACACGAACTTGGCGAATGTTTCGAGCACGTCTTCCAGCGAAGTGTAAAAGTCCGGATGGTCGAACTCGACGTTTGTGATTACCGCAGCCTGGGGACGAAGGTACAGTAGCGAGCGATCGCTCTCGTCGGCTTCGGCCACGATCATGTCCGGTCGCCCGAAAGCCACGTTGCTTCCAATGTCGTTGAGCTCGCCACCAACGAGGGCTGTAGGGTCTTCGCCGAGGGCACTCAGCACGTGTGCGGTCATACTGGTGGTCGTGGTCTTACCATGGGTGCCGGCTACAGCTACACTGTTCCCATCTTCGAGAATAGAGGCCAGGGCCGCGGCGCGCGGTAGAACAGGAATGGACCGGCGCTGGGCCTCTAGAAGCTCCAAATTTGTCGGCGGGATGGCGGTGGAAGTCACGACTTGATCCGCGTTCCCTACCTGGTCGGCTACATGCCCGATGTAGACTTTGATGCCACGGTCTCGCAAGCGGCGGACATAGGGAGAGTCTTTCAAGTCGGAGCCGGTAACGGTGTAACCTTTTCTGTGCAAGACCTCGGCTATGCCGCTCATGCCAGCGCCGCCAATACCTATCATGTGGACGTTCATCTCACTCCTTCTCATTTGCGGCGCGTATCAAGGTATCAGCGACCTTCCCAGACGCCTCCGGCGTCGCCAGCGCATTCATTCGGGCGGCAAGCTTTTCGCGGCGCTCGCTATTGTTCAACAAGTCTTCAATTCGTTTACGCAATATCTCAGGGCTCACCCCAGCATCCATGAGGAGTTCCGCAGCGTCACGTTCGGTAAAGTAGCGGGCGTTATGAAGTTGATGGTCCCCCGCCGCGTAAGGGTAAGGGATCAATATTGAGGCCCGGCCTACTGCGGCCGTATCAAAGAGAGAGCCCGCGCCGGACCTTATGACGACGACGTCGGCGGCGGCCAGATAGCGCCACATATCGTCTACGTACTCCAAGATGTGATGCCTTGAGTTATTCGTCGAGAGCCAGGCAAAATCACGCCTACCTGCAACCTGGACTACTGTATACGGAGTCTCATCACTAAAAGCCTCTGCGGCGGCAAGGTTTATTCTCAAAGCCCCTCCGCTACCGCCAAAGATCAGCACCATCGGCGGCTCCAGACCCAACTCCTCTAAGGCTTGTTCTCTAGAAGTATCGAACATCTCTCTGCGAGTCGGCATCCCAACCAAGTGAGTGTCTTTCAAATACTTGGCGGCCTCGGGGAAAGTGATAAGGGTTTCTGTGCTGAACCGATCGGAGAAACGGTTGACCCTGCCGGGCGCCGAGTTCTGCTCGTGCAGGAAAGTGGGAACCCTCATGATACTCGCCGCCACTACCGCCGGTGCACTAGCGTAGCCACCAACCCCGAGAACCGCTCCCGGTCCAAATTCTTTGATCAGCTTCCTACAACGTCCAAAGGCCCGCAGAAAGAGGAGCGCCGCCCGACCACGGGCTATGGGACCTCCGGCGAGAGCTTTAAGGGGAAGGGTGTGTAACTTGTAGCCCGCCTGGGGCACGAGGTCCTCTTCTATGCCCGAAGCCGCGCCTACAAATTCCACCGTAGCACCTTTCTCTCGCAAACTGTCAGCCACGCAAAGCGCGGGAATGGCGTGCCCCCCGGTTCCGCCGCCGGCTATCAATATCCGCGTCGGGAGTGGTACTTCCGACGAGTTTCTTGCCTCTCCGGGATTTCCCTCGGCGAGGTTTGGCCTCTCTTGCTCGTTCACTGTCCTCCGAAATTCGGTAGAGAATACCAACGGCTGCAAAGCAGACTATCAGGCTCGAACCACCGTAACTAATGAACGGCAGCGTCATTCCGGCGAGGGGCAGGACGTTCATAGCCGCCCCGATATTGAAGATCGCCTGCGCAGCCAGCATGGTAGTGAGGCCCGCGGCCAGGCAGCGAGCCATAACCGAAGGAGCGAGCAGCGCTATGCGGAATCCTGCAATCGCGATAAAGCAGAATGCTCCGATAACGGCGATCATCCCGAGCAGTCCAAGTTCTTCACCGATCAAGGCAAAGATCATATCCGTCTGCACTTCGGGTATTGCGATACCTTGCCCCCCTGAACCAGCCCCCGACCCGAAAAAATCGCCGCTCTGAATAGCCACCAGGGATTGCACCGTCTGGTAGCCCGAACCATCGGCGGTAGCCCAGGGATCTAGGAACATCGTGAATCGCTCCCGCCGGTAAGGTTCGAGCCACATCACCCCGATCAGACCAGCCGCGGCCACTCCGCTGACAAGCATCAAGTCCCGCGTCCGGACCTCCGAAGCCCATAAGACTCCGGCTACCCCGGCCAGAAGCACAACGGAAGTTCCGAAATCCGGCTCCATAACCACCAGCACAAAGAGTAAACCGACACCCAATAGTGGACCCAGTGGCAGACCGGAGCCGGTACCGTAGCGGGATACAGCACAGCTCAGGACGATAACCGCCGCTATTTTCGCAAACTCTGCGGGTTGAAGGCTGATCACCCCGAGGTCGAACCACCGGCGCGCCCCGCCAATTTCTTGTCCAATACCTGGAATGAGCACGAGCACCAGACTGACGAGCACTACGAAATACAGAAACGGCGACAGACGGCGCCAGGCTGTATACCTGACACGGCTAGCCACCAGGAAAGCAACGACACCCAGACCTACGTGTCCGGCCCGAATAAACAGGTAGTGTGCGCCGAACTCCCGGTACGTTGCAGAGTAAATCATTACGAGCCCCAGCAACGACAGCGCCAACGTCACCCACAACAAATTTGTTCTCAGGCTAGTCAACTACGAACTACCTGCCGGGGTTCTCGCCCACTCAAGACAAGACGAGAGAAGGTCTGGCCGCGCTCTTCGTAACCTGCGAACTGGTCGAAACTGGCGCAACCCGGCGATAAAAGTACAGTATCGCCAGGTTGGCAAAGATCGTCGGCAATCGTCACGGCATGCGTTAGATCCCGAGCCCGGTAGACGAGACTCCCCCACCCAGCCCCGATCAGGTACTCCAAGATCACACCGCCGGCCTCACCCTGGCAAATTACTGCCCGGCACAACTCCATGTGAGGCAATATCTCGGCAAACTCGGTCTCCTTCTTCGAGCCGCCAAGAATTAGTACAACGGGAGCTTTGGAGCTTTCCAGCGCGGCCGCTGCCGCTGCCGGGTTTGTCGCCTTCGAGTCGTCCACGTACAACACACCTTCGCGCTCGCCCACCAACTCCATCCGATGAGGCTTGAGCCGATAATTCATTAAGCCGTCTCGAAGGTCTGTTAGCGGGACGCCCAGCCTTTCTGCCGTAGCAGCCGCAAAGAGAGCGTTTTCGTAATTGTGCTTGCCGGTGAACTTTAGCTCTGCGCAATGTGCCAGAGTATCGCCGTGTAGGACCAGGGCGTTGTCTTTGACACCTGTATATAACTCCCCGATTACCAGCACCTCTGAACTAAGGTCCGTTGCGGCTGAGCGACCGAAAGGGTCGAATGCGCTGACAAGCGACAAGTCTCCGGCCACCTGTCCGTCGAAGACTCGGAGTTTGTCCGCCACGTACTCTTCAAAAGAGCGGTGCCAGTTCAAATGATCCGGCCTCACGTTGAGCAGCGCTGAAATCTCGAAACTCGCGTTCTCCAGGTAATGAAGCTGGAAAGACGAAACTTCCAAGACAAGGATACCCGTGTTCTGCGCCTCTTCTACACAACCCGTTAGAGCCCGCCACGAGTTCCCCGCCACGGTATGCGGAATATTTACCTCGGAGAGGATTGTTTGGATCATGTCTACTACCGTGGTCTTACCGTTGGTCCCAGTTACTCCTACTACCTTGACCTCTGGACCGAGCAACTCGAGACCCAAAGCCACTTCGGAGATAATTGGGATGTTCTTGGCTTCGGCGGCTTCCAGAATGGGATCTAGGGGGCTAATCCCCGGGCTGACCACAATCCGGTCAACCTCCTCCAGAACCTCTGTGTCGGCTGCAAGCCTTCCTGGCACACTAAGCTCCGCCAGTGCTTTCCTCAAACGCTCAGTATCTTGGGAGTCTGCGGCTAGGACTTCTTGGCCGTCGTCGAGCAACGCCCGGATCGCAGAGAGCCCTGATTCTCCCAGCCCATATACGAGGTTTTTCACTGCGCCAAGCCCCTCATACCTTGCTGTAGAGGAATAGGTAGTAGACAACAAAACCCGCTGAAGCAAAGGCGATTTGCAGGATCCAGAACCGCACCACGATCTTGTTTTCTTGCCAGCCGACCATCTCGAAGTGATGGTGTATCGGGGCCATCTTGAACACCCGGCGCTTCCGTCCGCTCAACCTCCAGACGCTGTACTGGATAATTACCGACAATGCCTCTATGACGAAGAGGCCGCCGATTATCGGCAACAACATCTCTGTTTTGGTCAAGACCGCCGCCGCCGCCAGCACGCCTCCAATGGCCAACGAACCCGTATCGCCCATGAAGATCTGGGCCGGATGCGAGTTGTACCAGAGAAAGCCGATAAGTGCCCCGACCATAGCCCCGCAGATGATGGCAACATCGTACTGGCGCTCCAGGAACGCTATCGCCATATAAACCAGTAGTGAGATGCTCCCGGCACCGGCGGCGAGTCCATCCAGGCCGTCCGTAAGGTTGACCGCGTTGGTGGTTCCAACGATCACCAACAGCAAGAAACCACTGAACAACACGATACCGATTACCCCGGTTCCGAGCACTAGATTCCGATCCCAGCCCGGTATGATCAGGTTCTGCGTTACCCCCACGTAGCGGAGCGCGAGAAAGTCTGCCAACACCACCGTCAACGTCAACAACAAAAACTTGTATCGCGCGCTTAATCCCTCTGGCTTACGCGTAGAGATTTTCTGCCAGTCGTCGTAGAGTCCTATTCCGGCCACCGAAGAGATCAGCAACAGCGTAGTGAAAGTTCTGACATTAGGCTGTGCCACTACAAGCAAAGCCGACAAAAGTCCTACCAACATCAGAACGCCGCCCATTGTCGGCGTTCCAGCCTTGACTAGATGAGTCTGCGGTCCCTCTTCCCGGACGAACTGCCCGAACTTTCGCACCTGCAGGTAATCTATGAACGTAGACCCGAGAGTCACCGTTACTATGAAAGCTATACTTGCACCTAATACTACGCTAAACAAGAGTCAACCTGTCCCTTAGCTCGCTGGTGAGGAAGTCGAGGCCGATGCCTCGCGAACCTTTGACGACCACATACTCGCCGCCCTTGAGCGCCTCTTGCAGTCCTTCAGCAGCCGACTTTGCATCCTCATAAAGGAGCGTGTTTCCGGCGAACGCTTCAACGTACCAGCGAGCTTCCTCACCAACCCCTACCAACAGGTCCACACCAACTTCTTCAGCGGTCTCGCCCGTCTCGCGATGATAGGCCCGGGCTTCTGAGCCAAGCTCGAACATACTGCCAAGAACGGCTACAAAGCGGCGTTTCTGGCGTCGGGCTTGATCCGCACCGTAGCGCAATA
>JBARZO010000204.1:0-3717 GCA_049650165.1 Rubrobacteraceae bacterium | reverse complement strand
CTCTACGTCGTTCAGGCCGGGATTTCCAACCGTTGACTTGAAGTCGCTCGCTATTACGTCGTGCCAGGTCTCACCGTTTATAGTCCAGAGGCCATTGTCCCGCTGGAAACTCAGTTTCCTGGTTCGCACAGCCTGGGATTCGTCGAGCTGCATGACGTGGTTTTCCGGGTTCAGCTCGGAAGGGATCTGGTTGTTCTTCCGGTCTGAGGCCTCGCCCACCACGTCGAAGCGCATGATCACATCCGTATTCAAGAACTCCTGGTTGTTCTTTGGCTGCAGGTTCTTGAGGACTATCTGGTCGCCGACGTTGTACTTGGCGAAGTCTATGACGATCTCGTAGCGCTCGGCCATCCCGAAGCGCATGTTCCCGACCTCTTTCGGCTCGGGCATGAGCCCGCCGTCGGTCCCAATCACGGTGAACGGCTCGTCGGAGCTGAGCGCCAGGTCGAACGAGCGGGAGATCGAGGCGTTGAGCAACCGGAAGCGGTACTTGCGCCGCTCGACCTTCATCTTGGGCCAGGGCACACCGTTCGCCAGGATCACGTTGCCGTACAGGTTGCTCTCTCCCTGGTCGTCGAATATGAGTGATCCGTCGGTGGCGAACGTGGCGTCCCTCAGCACGAGCGGCACGTCATACTTGCCTTTTGGGATCGGGAGGCTCTGCTCCAGCTCATCGTGGGAGATGTAGAAAGCGGCGCAGCCCATGTAAGCGTTGAGCGCGGTATCGTGGACGCCGTGGTCGTGGTACCAGAGGGTGCGGGCGTCCTGGCCGTTGGGGAAATGGTAGTCCTTGAACTCTCCGGGTTTGGTTATGTCGGAGGCGTACCCATCGTACTGGGGCAACGAGGCGTTGCCGTGCAGGTGGACCGAAGTCCAGCGATGGTCCCTGTTCCAGATCTCGTTGGAGTGCCGGACTACCACCTCACGACCTCTTTCGGCAACGATGGTCGGGCCGGGCGTTATTCCCTCGTAGCCCCAAACCTCCGTCTGGAGACCCGGAAGGATCTCGGCCTTTTTGTTCCTCATAGCCATCTGATAATAGTCGGTCGTGGCCGAACGATGGACGGGCTTGGCGACCGGCGGGACGGCGAAGGGAAGCGTAAACGGCCGCGGCAGTTGGCTTTCGGGGATCTCGTTGGCTATGCTGAGTTGAGTCTTGGCGGCTCGCTGCATCGGAAGGAATAGCGCGGCGCTCCCCAGAAGGCTCAGCTTCAACATCTCTTTGCGGGTGAGCTCCATCGTCTTGACTCCTTTGTCCTGTGAAAGCTCTCTAGGGTTTCCTGAGCCTAGTTTTTCTTACAGGCTTTATTAAAGAGCTCGGAGTCGGCATGCACATCGCACAAACAGGTGATCTTTATCTAGCTTTTTCTGTCTAGCTCTGTCTAGCTACTTTGGCGTACAAGTCTTGCTCAAGGTGTTTTCGTCACCAGAAGCAGTTGGGTGGTATTCACGGTCGAACCTTCTCCATCTTCACCGCGTCTGTCCCGAAACATTCCCACGCCGTCACCGGCTAGCGGCGAACTCGGAAGTATTTCTGGCGGCTCATAGTTGCGGCGTGGTTGCTGTCGGCGTGCCGCGCCCTCACCTTCCATCTTCCTGGGCTGGAGAGCTTGTAGAGGCCGGTGTACCGCGTGTAGCTTTTGTACGGCATATTGCCTGCTTTCGCGGATTTCTGTAAACGCCACTTGCTATTCTTGAACTGGTAGAAATCCAGCCGCGTCGTCCCCGAGTGTCGGGGCTTCAGGTAACCGGACACCCTGAAAGCAGATCCTTTTTTCACTTTGGAGGACATTTTGGGCCGCGACAGGTAGGCCCGGGCCCGGACCGTTACTTTGGGGGAGGTGGCAAACCCATGCGAGGGAGCGCCGGCGAACCGGAACTGGAAGGTCGTGTTGGCCGTAAGCTTGCGCGTTGCCGCGTAATTGTTCGCGGCGCTATCGTAGGAAGCGATTCCGTCTTTCTTCCAACGACGCCCCCCGTCTCCAGAGCGCCATACCTCGATGCGCTTGTCTTTCAGGATAGCCGAGGCAGATTTGAGCTTGCCGGCGAGTAAAGTTTTGCCGTTGTATGAAATGAGCCTTCTAGAAGCTTTCAGAGTGAGTCTTGTATGCACGGCCTCCAGGGCAGACGCGGCGTTGAGCCTACCACCCGTGACGCTTTTGCCGTCGAACGAGGGTTTCTTTTCGGCCGTGTCCAGGATCGTGGTCTTGGCGGCGTCTGTTCCAAGCGAGGGCGCCCTGGAAAGTAGTAGCGCGGCTACACCGGCGACTTGGGGGGCGGCCACCGAGGTGCCACTCATGGTCTCGTAGGTCCCCGGCACCGTCGAGAGCACATCGACACCGGGGGACGCCAGGTCTACAGAGGATTCCCCGTAGTTGGAGAAGTCGGCCAAGTCGTCGCGGGGGTCGCTGGCCGCGACCGAGATCGTGTTGTCGTTGTCGTAAGAAGCTGGATAGAAAGGACTGACATCGTTATCGTCGCCGACGAGGTCTTGTCCGCCGTTTCCTGCCGGGAAGACGAAGAGAACGCCGTCTCCTTTCGCGGCTTCTATGGCATCGCGCTCAGCCTGGCTAAACTGGCCCCCGCCCAGGCTGGCGTTCACGATCTTCACCCCTTTGGAGGCCGCGTACCCGAAGGCGTCTATGATCGCCGAGGACGGGCAGCCTGTCGGGCCGCAAACTTTGAGCGGCAGCACCCTGGCTTCCGGGGCAACGCCTGAGACGCCGCGCCCATTGTCCGCGGTGGCGGCGACGATCCCCGCGACGTGGGTGCCGTGCAGATCTTCGTCGTTCTCATCGTAAACGGAGGCGTCGTTGTGGTAGAAGTCCCAGCCAGGGATCTTCGAAATGTTGCCTTCGAGGTCGGGATGCTTTACGTTCACCCCGGTATCTACAACCGCCACCACGTTCGAGGCCGCGCCCTTTGTAATCGACCACGCCTCGGGGGCGTCCACATCCGCGTCGACCGTGCCTGCGGTTACTCCTAAAGTCCCGCCGGTGTTGTGCAGGTTCCACTGTTCGGGGAACCACGGATCGTTCGGTATCACCGTGCCCGGATGCCGAATGAAGTCCGGTTCGGCGTACTCCACATTGGGGTCCTGCTCGTAGGCGTCCGCGACTTTCTCTACCGGACGAGACGGATCGAACTCGACCAGCTTGGCGTCCAGCTCGGGGAATTCTTCTTCAGTGTTTGCCCCTAGCCGCTGATTTGCCTGCTCGATGTTGTCGCTTGACTCCCCGTTGCGGGCTTTTACCAGCAAACGGCCAGGTACAAACTCCTGACCCGGATCTTCTGGAATCGCGAACGAAGGTTGCTCCGGAACCGCAGCCGCACTGTTCTCTTGAGCAAGCCCTACGCCGGACGAAACGACTAGCAAAGCAACGAGCACCACACCCGCCAGCAAGCACCAAGTGTAATTTGCCGATCTACGAAGCCTGATTGTGAGAGCTGCCGTGGGAAACTTCATTTCGCCCCTCGTCCGACGTTACACCGCTAAAGATATCGTCTTCGGCATCGGACTCCATCGCCTGGACGGGCGATCTTTCGCTAGCTCAAATGGGCTAAATGGTCGGACTGCTCTACGACCGAGATGATGTCGGAGAGTTCGATATCATCGAACTCCAGGCGAGTTCCCCTGATGCATACGGTAGATTCCGGCTCGCAATCTGGGTAGAGTTCTATCCAAATCGGGATGCGGCTCTCTACCAGATCGGTGAG
>JBARZO010000203.1:0-5394 GCA_049650165.1 Rubrobacteraceae bacterium | reverse complement strand
CTCTGCGCCGAGTTTTTGCAACACAGCCGGGAGCATGGACCTTACCCGGTTTCCGATTATAGAGAGTTCATCGCAGGTGGGGGGACTCATGACGCGGCCGAAGCCGGTTTTGCGGCCAGCCGCGCCCGACTGTCGGCGTCACGGGGTGCGGCCAGCCTGGTGGTTGCGGAACATGACTACAAAGGTCGCGGCGCGTCTTCTTCAGCCTAATGCTGTAAAATTCCGCACTTGCGCGGGATGCACGTGAGCAGTAGGACAATTCGAGAGGATAGCTGAGTGGCACACATCGAAACGAGCTTTATACCTCTGATGGTCGTCATATCGTTGGCGTTTCTGGTGCCCATCTTGCTCTCCCGGATCAAAGGTCTCTTCATTCCAATCGTGGTCGGGGAGTTGGTGGCCGGTATGATCGTCGGTCGGAGCGGTCTCGGGATCGTGCCGGAAGATCATCCGATCCTCGGTATTCTCGCGCCGCTAGGGTTCGCCTTCCTGATGTTTCTCTCCGGCCTTGAGATAGATCTGGGTAGCTTCACGGTGAGCGGCGACGAGAACGCTTCCCGGGTAAGGCAAGTCTTCACCAGTCCGTTGGGGACTGGGGTCACGTTGATGGTCCTCGTCTTGGCGGCCTCGATCGCGGCGGGGCTCATATTCTGGAGTCAAGGTCTGGTGAGGGACCCCTGGATCATGGCGCTCATACTCTCGACGACCTCTTTGGGAGTCGTGATGCCGGTGCTTAAGGAGCAAGGGTTCACCGGCGGTAGCTACGGACAGACGATCATCGTCTCCGCAATGATCGCGGACTTCTCTACTATCTTGCTGATCAGCGCGTACTCCATTTTTTATCGCCAGGGACTTTCTATAGATCTGGTGCTGGTCCTGGCCCTTATCGCGGCGTTTCTGGTGGTCTATAGCATCACGACCGCTTTCAAACGGATCTCCTCGGTCGAGCGGCTCTTCCGACAACTCTCTTCGGCTACCGCGCAGCTAGGGCTTAAGGGCGCGTTCGCGCTGGCGATCCTGTTTATGGCGCTGGCCCAGGGGCTCGGCATTGAGTACATCCTGGGTTCTTTCCTGGCGGGGGTCATAGTGTCGGCGCTTTCGAGTGGCGAGGGCTCTGCGCTGCAGGAGAAGCTGGATGGGATCGGCTACGGGTTTTTCGTGCCGATCTTCTTCATCATGGTGGGGGTTGGCTTTGATCTTCCGGCGCTTCTCTCCTCCGGTCGGGCGTTGCTCCTCGTGCCTATACTGATCGGGGTCGCCTACGCGGTGAAGCTCGTGCCCATCCTGATCTTCCGCCTCCAGTTCTCCTGGCGCGAAACTATCGGGGCCGGCGTCCTGATGAGCGCCCGGCTCTCACTCATCATCGCTGCCGCCGCCATCGGGTTAGATCTAGGTGTCATCACAGAAGCGGTCAATTCCGCTGTCATCCTGGTCGCTGTTATTACCTGCACGATCTCCCCGATATTGTTCGGATGGATCGCGCCGGAACAAGAAGAACGTGAGCGGATCATCGTCATCGGCCCCCGAAGCAGCGCCGAATTGCTGGTCCGTCGCCTGCGCGACCACGAGTTCGACACGGTGCTGATCCCCGCCAAGGAAATAAACGGAATGTCCGAGCGCGGGCCGGAGGAAGTCTACAAAGACGTTCTCGAAGAAGCCGGGGCCGAGAAAGCCCACACGGTCGTCGCCATGCGCCACAGCGACAAAGAGAACCTGCGACTGTGCCGGATCGCGCACAACCAGTACGGGGTCGAGAACGTGATCTCCTGGGTCCAGAACCCGGCCTTGAACGACGATTTCCGCAAGTGTGGAGCCCGGGTCACGAACCCCGCGTACTCCGCCGTCCTTAGCATCGAGAGCATGGTCCTCAGCCCCGGCACATTCTCGATGACCGCCGACGTGGACGAAATGCAAGAGGTGCGGGAAGTTCGGGTCACGAACAGCGGACTCCACGGACGAACCCTCGATAAGATCTCGCTACCGGGGGACGTACTCGTGTTCATGATCGAGCGCGACGGCGGCGTACTCGTCCCCGACCACGTACCCGGACACGACATAGCCCTCCGGGAAGACGACATCGTAACTCTCGCCGGCAGTGCCGAAGAGATAGACGCCGCCGTCAAATACTTCAAGTAACTGGATTTAATGACTATGTCGGGCGAAACTCTAACTATGAGCACTCAGCCACAAGTCTTGCATGGCATCGACGAGATGAAAGCCTTCGAAAAAAAGATGCCGCTCGGTTTCGTGCCCACTATGGGTTATCTTCATGAAGGGCACCTATCTCTGTTGCGGCGGGCGCGGGAGGAGTGTAGTTCGGTCGTCCTCTCCATCTTCATAAACCCGCTACAGTTTGGCCCCGATGACGACCTGGACCGTTATCCTCGCGACGAAGATCAGGACCTGCTGCTGGCGCGGGAAGTCGGGGCCGATGCCGTATTCATCCCTCGGGCGGAAGAGATGTACCCGGAAGCCTTCACGACCGAGGTGCGGGTGCTGGGTCTCGAAGACGTTCTGGAAGGCGCGGCACGGCCGGACCACTTCGCCGGGGTGGCGACGGTGCTCGCCAAGCTACTCAACGTTGTGAGGCCGGACCGGATGTACATGGGACAGAAAGACGCCCAGCAGGCCGTGCTCGTGCGCCGCATGATAGAAGACCTCCACTTCCCGACCCGGCTCGTCACCTGCCCGACCGTCCGGGAACCCGACGGCCTGGCGATGAGCTCTCGAAACGTCTACCTGAGCTCCGAAGAACGTTCCGCCGCGACCGTACTCCAAAAAGCACTCTTCGAAGCCCGGGACTCCGGCGAACGGGCACCGAAAATACTAGAAGAACGCGTTCGCAAAACAGTCTCTACCGAGCCACTCGTAGATCTAGAATACATCTCGGCCAGCGACTCGCGCACGCTCGGGCCAGTCGAGCCTGATACCTCGGAGATACTGCTTTCCCTGGCGGCCCGGCTCGGCAAGACGCGGCTCATAGACAACGTGATCATCGACTAGCATCCTCGGACGGCGATCTCGGACACTTCACAATCGATGCGATTAAAGATAGTATCGGTTCGCTCGGAGAAAGAAACCAACGTCGGCGAGAGATTGGAGACCCCGGCATGAACCTGAAACGAGCAACGAGGGATCGCTGGATCTTCGGCGTGTGTGGCGGCATCGCCCAGACTTACGGTTGGAGTTCCAACATGGTGCGCCTTGCGTTGGCCATAGTGGCGGTCGTCATACCCGGCATTAGCGTGGTGCCGGCCCTGATCATCTACGTACTCCTCGGTATCTTCCTCCCGGAAACGGACGAGTTCTAGCGGTTGGACTTCGCCGAGGCACAGAAGGAAGCCCTGGATTGCACGAAGTGCGGCCTGTGCAACAGCCGCACCCAGGTAGTCTTTGGCGAAGGGCCGTTGAACGCGGACCTCTTCATAGTAGGCGAGGCGCCCGGCTTCAACGAGGACAAGGAAGGCAAGACCTTCCAGGGTGCATCCGGGATTCTGTTGAGCCGGTTGCTCGATTCCCTGGGTCTCGGTCGCGACAAGGTCTATCTGACGACGCTCGTAAAGTGCCGTCCGCCCGGTGAGTCGCCTCGTCCGCCGAAACCGTCGGAGATCAGTGCTTGCCGACCCTACTTGATGTCCCAACTCGGCGCGGTCGACCCGAAGGTCGTGGTGGCGATGGGAGACCTCGCCAGCCGAGTTCTCACGGGCCGAAAAGAAGCCGTCTACCGTATCCGGGGACGGGCGATACCCCTCGACGGGCGCTACGTCTTCCCGACGCTCGCGCTCGAAAAAGCGCTATACACACCCGCCGAAAGGGCGCTCTTACTATCGGACTTCTCCCGCCTGCCGGAGCTGGCCGCCGCCGAACGTCCCAAGACCTACGAAACGCTCAACGTACCCCAGCCCGCAGCCGAACCGGAACCCCTGCAGCCGGGTCTCTGGTAGAGTTTCCGGGAAGTTTCCTGTGGAGTGGGATTCACTCGACGAAACAGCGCTCGCGGAGTTGGCTGTGAAGGTGGCCGAAGTTCTTGAGCCGGGGGGTGAGATCGTGCTCTCCGGGGAAGTCGGCGCCGGCAAGACAACCTTCGTGCGGGCCGCTGCCCGTGCCCTGGGAGTCGAGGAGCGAGTCACGAGCCCCACTTACCAACTCGCCCGCGGCTACGAAGGTTTCTCGAACGGACGCAACGTAACCGTGAACCACCTGGACCTCTATCGTCTCGAAGGTGTCCGGGAGGAGGACGCACTAGAACTGGACGACTACCTCGATCCTAAGGCCATCACGTTCATAGAATGGGCCGAACCCGCGCTGAAAGTTCTCGAAGATCCAACCGTGCTCCGCCTTTCGCACCAGACACCGACCACGCGTCGGGCCACGTTGAGCGGACCAGCCGCCGAACGCCTATCAAAATGCTGATCCTCGCCTTCGACGCATCTACACCGGTGATAACCGTAGCCCTCGCCCGGGAAGAGGAAGGGAAGCGTCAGGTCCTAGCGGAGATCTCTGCTACCAGCGGCGGAGCCTCGGAGGTATTGCTCCGGTCGATCCACAAGGCGCTGGAACTGACCGGAGAGAACCTAGAATCCGTCGGACGCATACTCGTCGGTGTCGGTCCAGGAACGTTCACCGGCATTCGAATCGCCGCTTCAACAGCCCGGAGTCTCTCACAGGGCACGGGCATCACATTGGCAAGAAATTCTACTCTGTCAGCGCTCGCATCCCCGGCTCTCTCAGTGCGGCAGGAAGTGCTGGCCGTCCTCGACGCAAAGCGTGGTCAGGTGTTCGCCCAGCGTTTCACCGACGGAGCTTCGGGTGAAATACTTTGTGTGACACCGGATCAGTTGATCTCGGAGGATGAACCGCTGATCGTCGGAGACGGGGCCGTGCGTTACCGGAACGAGCTTTCTGAACTCGGGACGATTCCACCGGACGCTTCGCCGCTACACCGGGTAACCGCTACGGGGCATGTTTTGTCTGCGGATCTCTCTCCCGTGAGACCCGAGGACATCGTGCCTCTCTATGTTCGTGAGCCGGACGCCGAGGTTCGGCGCGACCTAAACCCGTGGAGTAGTTGATCTTGTTGGCAGACTCCAGTTCCGAAGCCGTCGTTCGCCGGATGGAGTTGGAGGATCTGCCCGAAGTCATGGAGATCGACAAGGTGAGCCTCCCTCGTCCCTGGAGTAAGTCGGTGTGGCGAGAGGAACTGGAAAGTCCGTTCAGCCATTATCTAGTCCTCGAAGAGGCAGGACAAATTCTGGCCCAGATCGGGGTGAAGTACATCGTTGACGAACTACATATAATGACGCTAGCCGTTCGGCCGGAATGCCGCAGAAAGGGTTACGCTGGCGCTCTGGTCGAAGCCGAGATCTCCGCCCACCCGAAAACGGTTATCGTCTA
>JBARZO010000202.1:0-2074 GCA_049650165.1 Rubrobacteraceae bacterium | reverse complement strand
GCCCAATCGTGTGGGACGTCACGCGGTGAAGGTTCGTTTCGCCGGGGATGCCGACCATTCGGCCAGCAACAGTCCTCGCAAGAACTTCAGGGTGAGGAGGTAATGACCGGATAGAGAACGCAAAGGTTCTTTGAACTAGAGGCCCCGTCTACAGTGGACGGGACCTCTACGTGTTCTATGGAAATACGGCTAAATGGATACGTTTATTTCTAGCCCACCTGGACTAGTAAAAGATCACCCATTTTCGCGATGACGAGGACGGTGCGACGGGCGATCATTCATGCAGAGAGGAAACCCGAGGAAAGGAGATGTCGGGTGAAGATCTCGCAGATCACAAGCAAGATTGGAGATCATCGCACAGGTTTTGTTCTGGGCTGCGGTCCCGAGATCCGTCCTCCTTAACACCGGTGTCCAACCAGCATGTTCTGCAAGAAGTAGCGATCAGAAAGAAAGGGACAAAGCCGATGACAACTAACTACGCAGGATCTTTGGAGAAAGGCGGGGGTAAGTTAAAGAAGCTACTTGCCGTATCCGCCACCGCCCTCATTGCGAGCGCGATGCTGGCGATGCCGGCGTGGGCGGCGGTGAATACGCCCCACAGCGTCACCGTATTTCCAGATAGGGATATGGTAGGGGTTGAAGGATACACTGACCTTGGCCTTGATCAGCCCATGACCGTGGAGGTTTTCAGGAACGGGGTCCAGATAGGCACCGCCAGCGGTGACACGATCAACACTGCCGGAGGTCCGGGCCTCGAAGTCAATCACGGCCCTGCAGGGGCTGCTCAGCCGGGCGACTGCTGGGAGGGAGTGACCCCCGATATTTTGCCTGGAGATCTCGTCCGGGTGACCACTGCCGACGGGGTCGAAGACACCGAGGTACGCAACGTCAGCATAGACAGCGTGACGGACGGAGCCGGAAGCGTGGTGACCGTCCAGGGGTCTGCCATCGCCCCGGGCGGCGGTCAGTTGCCGCTGGCTGAGCTTGCTGAGGAAGTTCGGCATATAGGTCCTGTGTACCGTTCGGAGCCCAACCAACTCAACTACGATTCTCCAACCGCCACTACGTGGACTGCAACCTACACAGCTCCCTACCTGGAGGTGAAGGATGATCCGGCTTTCACCGACGCGCAGAGGAAACAGTTCATCCTGGATGGTGGTCACGCCATCGTCTGGTCTAACGCTGCGGCCACGGAGACCACGATCTCCGAGTTCGGCGAGCCCGGTGGACCAGCTCCCGGGTGCGATGCGCCGCGTTCGGCCAACGCCGTTACCTCTCTCGACGATGAATTCGTAAACATAAATAGCGGGGACCTCGCCATCGGCGGCACGGCCATAGCCGCGACGACATCCGTTTCGGTCTCGATCAGCGATGAGGCGGGTAATACCGTTACCCGCGACGTTGCGGCTGCCGATCTCCAAGATGCCGGCGCCGCGGGCAAGACCTGGACCGTTACGGTCCCGCGGGGCGATATCCACCCGGCGCTCCAGGATGGTGCTCTCACCATCTCCGGCACCTACACCGATGGCGGTGGCACCGGCGCGACCAAAACGATCCAGAAGGACACAGTAGCTCCCGGCAGGCCGACGGCCACACCCGGCGGTGGAAGATATGAGCGGTCCCAGAGGGTTACTCTGGACGTAGAGAATGGCGCTAAAGCTCACTACACAGTGAACGGCTCGCTCCCGACCGCAAGCAGCCGGACATTTGGATCCCCGATACCGGTGACCGCCACCCAGACGATCCGGTCCATAGCCGTTGACGGAGTCGGCAACCCGAGCCAGGTCGCGGGCTTCCGCTACACGATACTCAGGAGCAGTTTCGTCTCTCTGAACCTTCGCTTCAACAACATAAAGCTGGGACAGAAAGAGCTCATCAAGGGACGGGTTGCTCCGGCACATCCAGGCAAGCGGGTAAAGATCACCATCAATCGCCCGGGTAAAGACCTGGTAAGAAATGTGAAGCTCAAGGGTAACTCCACCTATTCCTACTCGTACAAGCCCAATCGTGTGGGACGTCACGCGGTGAAGGTTCGTTTCGCCGGGGATGCCGACCATTCGGCCAGCAACAGTCC
>JBARZO010000201.1:0-5218 GCA_049650165.1 Rubrobacteraceae bacterium | reverse complement strand
CTCTCACGGCTCGTTCCGGTGTTCGGAGTGGTGCTAATCGGGATTTGCGCGCCCTGGATCTACTATCTCGCCAGCAACCTCTCGGCGAACCTGGACGGCCTGATCTACGCAACCGGGATAGTCGGTGTGGTCGGCACCTTCCTCGGCGTCTCGCTCATAATTCCGACGCTCGTGCGTCCGCTCTCGTTGCTGTTCTCACCCGTTCTCCGGCTCTTGTTCGGCGTCGAGGGCCGGATGGCGGCGGCCAACGCGACCCGCAATCGCACCCGGACGGCGCTCACGGCCTCGGCGCTGATGGTCGGCATCTCGCTCGTCATAGCGTTCTCGGCACTCGGCGGGAGCGTGCTCGGCACGATCCGGGCCTCCCTCGAAGGCTCTCTGGGCAGCGACTACGTAGTGCAGCCCGTCGCCCAAAACTCCAGCGCAACTTTCTCCGAAAAGCTACCGGAAAGGGTCTCGGAGATCTCCGGCGTCGAAGAGACCACCGCCCTCTCATCTACCTTTCTACGCCAGGGCGAAGAGGTTAGCTTCGTCTTCGGGGTGGACGAGAGTTACTCGGACATCTTTCGCGTAGACTACGCAGCCGGAGGCCCGAATGCTTTCTCAAGGTTGGAAGACGGCTCCGCGCTCATCGGCAAACAGCTCGCCGAATCCCGCAAGTTAAAGGTCGGAGAACAGATAAAACTCCCGACCCCCAAAGGTCCCAAGAAATACCCGGTCGCGGGCATTCTCGAAAACGATTTGCTCGGTGGTGGCGGTGGCATCTACCTCTCGGATGGGATTCTCGCCAGCGATTTCAACGAAAAGGCCGATGAGTTCCTCGCCATAAAAGCCACGCCCGGCTCGGATCGGGAGGTACTGAACGGCGAGGTGAATGAGATCTTGAAAGACTATCCGCAGTTCACGTTCTACTCCAACGCCGAGTGGAAAGAGCAGATCGAGAACGACTTCAACCGCCAGTACGTCTTTTTCTACGCCATCATGGGCGTCTCGGTGGCGGTCTCGGCGTTCGGAGTCGTAAACACCCTGTCCATGAGCGTCTTCGAGCGGACCCGCGAGATCGGGATTCTCCGCGCCGTCGGGTCCACGAGGCTCCAAGTCGGACGGCTCATAATAGACGAGGGCGTAGTCATCAGCCTCATCGGTTGTATCGTCGGGGTGGTGGTGGGTTCCCTTCTCGGCTACCTGTTCGTCCGCGGCTCGGGGGCCGGAGGCTTCGAAGTCAGCTTCTTCTATCCGACCGGCCCCGCAATTTACGCCCTCGTAGCCGGGCTGTTTATAGGCATATTCGCCGGCCTGCTTCCGGCCCGCTCCGCCGCCCGCACGAACATCGTCGAGGCTGTGCAGTACGAATAGCACTAATTGATGCTCCACCGATGCTAGACTGCTAACAGTCGCCCAGATGGAGTCTCGACACATAAAGGGGCAAGCATGAAGCGGAGATTTGCGGCGAGCGTATGGTTAGAAGACGACCTGTACGTCGCCCAGTGTCTGGAGCTGGATGTAGCCAGCCAGGGCAAAGACGAACAGGAGGCCCTCGAAAACCTTCGTGAGGCGCTAGAGTTGCACTTCGAGTCACCCGGCCCGACCACGACTCCACAAGTGAGGACTATAGAGGTGGAGGTTAGTGCCGCTTAGGCCGCTGCCGTACCGCGAGGTAAAACGAAAGCTAGAGGCGGCGGGCTTTGTGAAGGCCGGCCAGAGAGGAAGCCACGTAAAATTCGCCAAGCAAACCGCTGAAGGTAGACGAACGGCGATAGTTCCTCACCTCCGCGAGGTGGCGGTGGGTACGCTCAGAAGCATCGTCAGGCAAGCCGGTATGGCTCCCGAAGACTTCGAGCGGCTGTAAGATCCGGGCATCCGGCATGCCAGCGACGCTCGTGGAAGGATGAACCCGTGGTAAAAGAGCCCGATGTAAAGGAAGGTGAGCCGCCCGGCCCGGTAGCCCCGCCGCTGTGGCCGTTTATCCCGCCGCTGGTCGGCGCGACGGGGATTATTTGGGCCTACTTCGCCGTGAACAACGGTATCTGGGGCGACGTTTTCGGCATCGTGCCGGCGGTCTTGATGATCTCCCCGAGCCTCTCGAATGTCTTCTCGGGGGGTGACGCCCGGCTCTCTCAGTTCATGTGCCTGGGCTCGTTCCTCGGGGTAGTTCTCTCTTTCCCGATGATGTTCGTCGCCGGTATCTTTATCGGCGTTTTGCTGCTGGTCCTTTCGGCGGCGAGCTTCGTGGCCGCCGGATACCTGGCCGTCGGTGAAGATCCCGTTCCGGTAGACGTGCCGGAGCCCGAGATGGGCTTGAAGCTGTCCGCCAGCGCGGCGAGCGATGAGGTCAAGATGACCGCCATAATCCTGACCACCTGGCCCCACGCCGTCGGGGCGCGGGCGACGCGGGTCTCCCGCGAGGTGGATGAAGCCCTCGAAATGTTCGAGCACAACGGCTGGCTGGAGAACCCGATAGAGTTTAACGGCTCCCCTCCGCCGGCCGAAAACGTATCCTGGTCGGGGTTCAAGCATAAAGGCTGGAATATGGAGCATTTGACTTTCGAGAGCGGCTACGAACCGTGGCCGGACGAACCGGGCCGCGACCGCTGGCTCGACCACAAAGCGAACTGTACGGCCCACGCCCTTACGCTCCGGCACCGGGAAGAAGGTCGGCCCTGGCTCGTGTGCGTCCACGGCCTCCGCAACGGCTCGCCGCACAAGAGCAGCGACCTTTTTCAGCCGGAGTTTCTGCACGAGGAGCTTGGAATGAACTTGCTCCTACCCTACCTTCCCCGCCACGGCCCCCGGAGAAAGGGAATGGTCAGCGGCTCACCGCTGCTCGGGGGAGACATGATGGAGCTTTTGCACGCCGGCGCCCAGGGATCGTGGGACATCCGGCGGCTACTCTCCTGGCTCCGGCTGCCGGAGCAAAGCGCCCCGGCCGTCGGTGTTTTGGGCCATTCACTCGGTGGCTACACGGCGGCCCTCCTCGCCGGCCTGAGCGACGACATCGACGGCGTCGTCTCCGCCAACCCCTCCGTCGACCCGTCGCACATGTTCTGGCGCGACGGCCTCTCCGCCGCGACCCGCTACCTGAAGACCAACGGCACCACGCAGAAGAAGTCGGACAAACTGCTGAGCGTGGTGTCGCCAATGTCGTTCGAGCCGCGGGTTCCCAAAGAGGGCCGGGCCATAATAGCCAGCGTCGCCGACCGTATAATTCCACCGAGCGAGCCCCACAGCCTGTGGCAACACTGGGATCGTCCCCGCGTACTTTGGCATCAGGGCACCCACTTCGGCCTCCTCCGTACCGGCGAAGGCCGGGAAGCAGTAAAGGAAACTCTTCGGGACGCCGGCGTTCTCCGGTAGTCGGGTTTCAGCTTTTTCGAGTACCAGCTTGGTTCACGGTGTTCGAATACTTCCGCGGGGCGGTTTGAGATCTGGCCGGGTTTAGACGCGCTCCAGGACGGCACATTTCAGGTAGCGGGTTTCGGGGATGGTGAGGATCTCCGGGTGGTCCGGGGACTGGCCGCGCCACTCGCGGACCCGCATAGTACGACCGGCGTCCGCGGCGACCTCTCGCAGCGTCTCTTCCATGAGTTCCCGGGAGAAGTGGTGGGAGCAAGAGCAGGTGATGAGGATGCCACCGGGCGCGAGGAGCTTCATTGCCCGAAGGTTGATCTCTTTGTAAGCCCTTCGTGCCCCGGATAACGCCCGCTTTGTCTTGGCGAAGGCCGGTGGGTCGAGGATCACGGTATCGTAACTTTCGCCAGCGTCCGAGCGACTGCGCAGAAGGTCAAAGGCGTTGGAGCGGGTAAACGACAGGTTCTCTAAGCCGTTCAACTCCGCGTTGGCCCGGGCAGCCTCCAACGCCGGTCCGCTAGAATCTACCGCTTCCACGGTGGCGGCCCCCAATGCCGCCTGCAACGCGAAGCCGCCGGTGTAGGAAAAAACGTCGAGCACCCTCCCGGAAGCGTAACGTCCGGCGACGAGGTGGTTCTCGCGCTGGTCCAGAAAGCCGCCGGTCTTCTGGCCGCTCCAGAGTTGCGCCCGGTAACTTACTTTCCCCTCTCGTACCACCACGCTCTCCGGCACTTCACCGCAAAGAACCTGCACCGTGGCATCTAGTCCTTCCTTTTTGCGGGACGCAGTGTCGTTGCGCGCCAGGATGCCGGCGGGGTCGAAGAGGTTTTCCAGGGCCGAAATGATCCAGTCGAGCCGACGTTCGACGGCGGCGGAGCCGACCTGTAGTACGAGGTAGTCGCCGTAGCGATCCACCACGAGCCCCGGCACTCCATCGGCTTCGGAGTGCAGCACGCGGTAGGCGTCGGCGTCTATTCTTAAAGACTTCCGGTACTCCAGGGCTTTCTCTAGGCGGCTCGCGAACCAGGCTTCGTCTATGGCCTTCTCGGTACGCTCCGCTACGCGCAGCGAGATCTCACTGCGCGGGTTGTAGAAAGCCGAGCCGAGAAATCCACCCCGCCGGTCGAGCACCCGCACCACATCCCCTACGTCTCCCGTGGCCTCCGCCACGTCCGAGCGGTAGACCCAGGGATGCCCGGACCTCACCCGCGAAGCGCCCCGATTCGTGAGGATCACTTCCAGTTTCCTGTCGCCCAACCTTGTAAGCCCCTTTACCTGATTCTACAGCCAGCCTTGTTAACATCCGGGATGTACACTCACTATACCTTTACAGAACAAAAGGCAGGTGTTCCTTGACGAAAAAGCGCATATCGGTCGTCGGCGCCGGGATGGGAAGCCTCGCCGCCGCCATCCGGCTGCAAGCCCAGGGCTTCGAGGTCGAGGTCTTCGAGAAGAACGACCAACTCGGCGGTCGCATGGGACGCCTCGAAGCCGAAGGATTCACCTTCGACACCGGCCCCTCGCTGCTTCTCATGACCGACACGTACCGGGATCTCTTCCGTTCCGCCGGTCGGGATCTGGACGACTACGTAAACCTCATTCCCCTAGACGCGAACTACAGGGTTAACTTCGGCGACGGCGACTCAATGACGATACAGCGCAAGCTCCCCGAGCTGATAAACGAACTCGAACGTATAGAACCCGGCGTAACCCCGCGCTTCTACCGTTTTCTGGAGGACGCCTGCCACAAGTACCGCTTGGGACGCAAAGAGTTCGTCGAGCGAGACTTCGACCGGGCGCAAGACTTTTTCGGCCTCCGTAACCTTCGGCTCTTGCTCAAGACGAACGCCGTCGGTAACTACTACAAGAA
>JBARZO010000200.1:0-9381 GCA_049650165.1 Rubrobacteraceae bacterium | reverse complement strand
CAATCATGTAGTCTAATCGGATAGATTCTCTGCATATTCGGAACTTACGCCAGGAGTAAGCGAACAGCCATCTTGGAATGGTACATACAGACGTAATCGGCGATCGGGAGTATAAACTACAGATAGGAAAGAATAGGAAGGACTCGGATGGATGAGATCCAGAGACGTCTGAACGATTTATCGAAGAGGTTGTCGTCGATCAGTCGGGTACGGTTGGTGATCGGGCTGGTCTTAGGCCTGGTCTTTCTGTGGTTGATTTCCCCGGCGTTCCACGGCCTGGTGATGCTGTTCTATGTGAACTGGCCTTTCTTCGTCGCGACGCTGGGTGGTTCGGCCCTTATATTCTACCTCTGGAGCGTGGGAGACAAGGACCCGGCCAAGCTAGTCGCCTTGGTCGTCACCATCGCCGTCGTGGCTTACGTCATCACCGCCGCTCCGCTGCGGGATCTGAAATACCTGGACTCGATTCAAGCCGAGGAAATAAGCGAAATGCCCGATACGACGGGGGTGAGATACCTTCCGTACGACGTGGCGGCCCGTTTCGGCCAGAATACCCAGGACAACTCGACCCTCGTACTGGGAGGTTTCGAGCCTCTGGATAACGATGAGGGTGGAATAGACTGGGTGTCCCCGAGAGAACCCAACGGCCCTTGGAACTCCATAGCCAACAACCAGGACGGGGCGATGGTCATAGAGCCCGACGGGTCGACGGAGATCATCAACCAGGAATTCCGGCGGGGTGAAGGTATGGCCCTCTACAGGAACGTCCAGTGGAAGCTCATAAGAAATAAATTCTTCGCCCATCACACGAACCAGTACTACATCATGGATGGCAAAGAGCTACTCGGCATCGTGCCCTACATAAGCTACAGGTTCTCCTTCCCGGTCATGGTCCCCCAGTGGGGCGGCGTCATGGTCGTCCACCCCGACGGAGAGACTGAGAAGCTCTCTCCCGACGAGGCCCGTAATGATCCGCGGTTCGAGGGTGAGCGGCTGTATCCCGAACAGTTGGCGAGGAAGGTCGGCAACGTCTGGAAGTATCGTAACGGCTACTGGAACACCTGGTTCGCCCACGAGGACGAAGCAACCATTCCCCAGATAAACGCCCCGGAGGAGTCGCCATCGTCCACCCTCGACGAGGCGACTTCGACCAATCAGATGCCGTTCCTGATCCCAACTCAGAAAGGGCCGCAGTGGTTTTTGGCCGCCGAGCCTTACGGCAGGAGTTTCTCGATGTACCGAGCGATCTACGTCGACGCCCACAGTGGTGAGATCACCTACTTCGACCCCGGCACGGGCGGTTCCCTGATCGGGGTGAACAAAGCCCTGGACTACGCGAAAGCCACGTTCCCAAACTATCAGTGGGGCCAGAACGCTGTAATACTCGAACCCCGCCCCGTAATAAAGGACGAAAACCTCTACTGGATGGCGACCATCACGAACGCCGACAAAGCCGGCGTCAACCAGACCGTCATGGTAAACGCCTCCAAACAGGGGGAGGTAACAGTCCTCGAAACCTACTCAGACGTAACGGCCTTCGTCAAGGGTAAAGATACCGGCGAGACCGTAAATGTAGAAGACGGAGGAGGCTCATTAGAAGGGTCGGAGGGGTCGGGCGAGTCCGGGACACCGGAGGGCCAGGCGCAGGATCAACCGTCACAATCGGGCAATTCCCAAGCGCCGGTAGACATCTCGGACATGAGCGAAGAGGAACTCATAAAGATGATTCGGGACGCCGCAGACGAGTTGGAAAATAGGGACTCACAGCAATCCCAATAATAAGACTCTTCGCTACGAGCACAAAAGTGTGCCCGCTGTGATGCCCTGCCAGGTTCTATCCGAGCTTGGCAGGGCGTCGAAATTCGAGCTTACGCCTCGGCCGTTGTTGGGTCTATGATCGCCTGGACCTCGGAGATTGTGTTCGCCGGGAACCCGCCTTGTTCGGCGTGCTCGCGGATTGCGTCTGCGTCGGGGGCGATGTAGGTGCAGTAGATCTTATCGTCCGTAACCTGGCTCTGGACCCACTGTATCTGCGGTCCCATGTCGTTCAACACGTTGCAGGACGTCTGCGAGATCCCTTGCAGTTCTTCTTTGGAGAGATCCCCGGCTCCCGGTATCTCCCGCTCGATCACGTACTTCGGCAACTTGCTCCCCCTTTTTCATGAAGCCTGTTCCGGCTTCGTTTACAGAGATACTCTAAAATGGATACGCGATGATTCCTAAAGCTCCCAGCGCATACCACCCCCCAAAGGCCATGCTCAAAACGCCCAACGCCGGCGCCACCCGACCGAAGTTCCTCGCAACCGGTCCACCGGCAATGGCGAGGCCAAAAGCGGTCGAGAGCAACGCCATCGAGAGTGCCGTCCCCGCTGCAAACAACAACAACGCCCCCGCAGCCTCAACCTTGTCTGAGATGGTAGAGAGCAAGAGCAGTGTCAAACCGCCGCTGCCGCCGATGCCGTGTACGAGTCCGATCCCATAAGAAGAGAGGGGTGTCCTGAGAGGCCTGGCGTGGGCGTGCTCGTGTGACGAGTCGTCGGCGTGAGAGTGGACGTGGCGGTGTACGTCTCCATCGTGGTCGTGGCGGTGGGCGTGAAAAAGCCCTTGACGCCACCGTACCAACAGCCGTGCCGCCAGCAGCACGATGATTAGACCGATCACGACCTCCGCCGCCTGAACTACCATTTCGGGGAGAAACTGTCCCACGAGCACCAGCGGCAATCCTATGATTACCAGCGTGGTGCCGTGGCCCAGGCCCCAGAGCAGGCCCATAAAGCCGGCTTTCTTTATCTGCTCTCTTTCCTCCTCAGAGGCGATCAGGGTGGTAACCGCCGCCAGGTGGTCCGGGTCCGTAGCGTGTCTCAAACCCAGCACGAGACTCAGGAAGAGCACCAGCGCGACGCTTCCGTGTCCGTGCATGAAACCCTCAAGCCAGCCGTCTATTCCCGCCAAGTTTCATCCCCTTCCAACTGCAAAGCTATCTCCACCAACTCCCGGTCATGGGGCCAGGCGAAGTCCAGGTCGTCCAACTCATCAGCCGCAACCCACCGAAAACTAGCCACGTCGTCCGCTGGCTCGGGCACTCCCTCTACCAGCCAGGCTGCGAACCCGAGCGCCAGAACAAATGGCCCGCCCTCTCCATATGTGTGCGTCGCCATTATCAACGGGCCGATTATGTCATCTATTTCGACGCCTAGTTCTTCTTGAACCTCGCGGACGAGCGCATCCACCGGATGTTCACCGGGCTCCAGAAACCCACCCGGCACGTCCACGCGGCCCTTCTCCGGCTCGCCGGCTCGGACCGTCACCAACACTTTCCCGTCCTCCACGATGGCGCAGCCGGTCGAAGGTGAAGAATTACGGTACCAGGACCGGCCACACTTCGGGCACTTCATCCCGGTGGGGGAGCCGCCGGATTTCTCCAGCGGGGTTGCGTCTACCGGGCAGTAGCGGTACGGGGTGGCGGGTCCGAATTCTGGCTGCATACTACGCTCGGACCTTTATAAGGTTTTCGGCGACGTTCGCCAAGCCGTCTACGTTCCGGACTACCTCGACGCGGTTGCAGACCTGTTCATAGAGCGGCATGTCGCAGGAGCCGAGGTTCCAGCCCCAGCGAGGCTCCGGGGTGATCCAGACGACCTGCCGCGCGTGCTGCGCTATCTCCTCCAGCGCCTCCGCGTTCGGCGGCTTACCGTTGTTGCGCCCGTCGCCGAGGATCACGACCGTCGTGCGGTGGTTGATGGTCGGCAGGTGCTCGTATGTAAACTGTTCAGCAGCTTTGCCGAAATCGCTGTTCACGTCGGCGTCTATGATGCGGCCCGAGAAGACCTCCTCGACCGCCCGGTTCATGTCGTGCTCCTCGAAGACCTGAGTTACCTCCGCCATCTCCGCCACGAACACGAACGTCCGCACCTTCGAGAACAGACTCTGCATCTGGTAGATCAAGTGCAGCCAGAACCGACTCAGGTTCCGCGTGCTCATGCTAACGTCGCATAACAACGTAACACGTGGTTTACCTTCGCGGCGGCGGCGCAGGACGGGGTCGAAGGGGACGCCGTCGTAGCGGACGTTTTGGCGTAGGGTGTGGGGGACGCTGATGCGACCGGTGCGATCTTGTTTCAAGCGGCGGGTCTTCGCGCCCTGGATGTTACGGGCCATCCGTCGGACCGCCGCCTCCATCTCCCGCTGCTCGCCGGCGGAGAACGTGAGCATCTTGCGGAGCGCCCGGCGGCGGAGTTCTGTGTCGTCCTTCGCGTCTTTCTTGAGGAGCTTCTCCCGCTCTTGCATCTGCTTTATGAGGTCCGGCAGCCCCTTGATGATGTTTTCGGATTGGGCCTCTAACTGTGCGATCAGGGCTTCGTCTACCTCCAACTCGTGCAGGTGGTCAACGAAGTCCTGGAGGTCCACGGTTGAAACATCCAGTGGGATCTCCTCGCCCCCAACATCCGGGACGAGGCTACCGGGGCTGAACATGTTACGCGAGCGGCGCAGGCGCATGTGGTAGGTCAGGCGCTGGAGCGCGCTGTCCATCGCACCCGGTTTCCGGTTCAACACCAGTTCTTGGGAGAACATCGAGAGCCGCATCCTCTCCGACTCGCCGTGGATGTCGTTTGCCGGGCGCATCCGGTCCTCCTCGAAGAACTTCCGCAACGCCGTGGACTCGTCTACATCGTGACTGTGGCCCTCGTCCTCCGGTCCCTCGCCGCCGGCCTCCTCGCCCAACTCCAGCTTCGCGGGTGGCGGGCCGTGATCGTGGTCGTGCGCCAGCTTCAACTTCGCGGAAGGCTTCTCCGTCGCCGGACGCATTGAGAAATACAACTCGAACAGCCGGTCGAAAGTGCTCTCATCTTCCTGATTTTTAATTAACGTCGCCCGCAGAGTATCCTTCACCACCTCGCGCTCGCGGAGCCCAGTCTGCGATAGGGCGTGCAGGGCATCTATGCTCTCGGCGGGGGAGACCCGCAGTTGGTGGTTGCGTAGAACCTGGACGAAGTCGTTGACTACGGTGTCCATTGGCTGCTCGCTAGTGGGCGTGCTTGTGGACGGAGCGGTGCATCTCGTACATCGCCTCTTCGGGTTTCTCGCCGGTCGGCTCTTTCTGGCCGAGGTCCTTGCTCTCCTGTGCGTTCACGCCGAGGTGGTCGAGGATCTTTTGGGCGTCGCGGTCGTACTTGGCGATGACGCTGATGGTGCTCTCGATCAACTCTTTCGAGAGGTTCGGCGCGTTGAGCACCACCAGACTCTGCGCCCAATCGAGCGTCTCACCGATGCTCGGGGCTTTGCGGAGGTCGAGGGTACGAAGTTCCTGAATGGTATTTACCAGTTCCTCGGAGAGGGCTTCGCTGATACCGGGGGCTTTGAGGCGAACTATCTCCAGCTCCACGTCGCCGTTCGGGTAGTCGAGTTGGAGGTGCAGGCAGCGGCGCTTGAGTGCCTCGGAGAGCTCGCGGGTCCGGTTGGAGGTCAGGATGACGACCGGCGGGTGTTCGGCTTTTACCGTCCCGATTTCCGGGATGGAGACCTGGTAATCGGAGAGGAACTCAAGCAGGAATGCCTCGAATTCTTCGTCGGCCCGGTCGATCTCGTCTAGCAGGAGCACCGCAGGTTCTTCGGATTGGATTGCCTGCAGGATCGGACGCTCTACCAGGAAGTTCTCGGAGAAGAAGATGTCCTCTTGGCCACGTAAGACTTCGGCGGCTTCGCGTAGGGTCTCGGTTGGCGCTAAGGTCTCCCCGATCTTCTCTCGGAGGACCTGAGTATAGAGGAGTTGCTTGCTGTACTCCCACTCGTAGAGGGCTTTCGCCTCGTCGAGGCCTTCGTAGCACTGCAGACGAATTAGGGTTTGCCCAACAGCTCCTGCCAGTGACTTCGCCAGCTCCGTTTTGCCGACGCCCGCCGGGCCTTCGACCAATATCGGTTTGTTGAGTCGCGTCGCTAGAAACACAACCGTGGCGAGCCGTTTGTCCGAAACGTAGCTCTGCTCCTTGAGCTTTTCGCCGACCTCTTCAATGCTCTGAAACAAAATACTCCTTCTCAAATCTTTCTATTGGTTTGGATCATACCGGCGAAAACGGGGGCGGACCATACGCCCGCCCCCGTACGTTTCGGCCCGTCGCCGCTCTATTGGGGGCCGGGACGCTGGCTGGACGCCTGTATCGTCTGTCGGCCCATCGCCGGGGCGGCGCCCCAGACGTTCTGCCGGTAGCCGTTGGAGGTTTTGCGCTCCATCGGGTCGTACATGCAGTCGCGCAGGACTTCCTTAGCCCCCTCGACAGTCAGGTCGCGCGGGTTGCCCGGCGTGCAGAGGTCCTCCATCATGTGCTCGGCCATCTTCTGCAACTCATCGTCGTCGGATTGGATCGCCTCGGTCGGACGCCCCTCGTACCAGCCCTGGCCCATCCGGGTCTTCGGGTACTCGGTCACCGACGAGAAGTTCTCCGGGATACCGCAGTCCTTGGCGAGTCGGATGACCGCGTCTATCGCCTGATCCGCTGCCTGGACCGGGTTCATGCCCGTCGTGTCCTCGCCCATCGCCACAGCGATGTCCGCGTACTTCTCGACCGCCGCCGGTTGGTTGTACGTCCACACCCGCGAGATGCCGATGCCATTGTTCAAGCCGTGGTGGATATCGTAGTAAGCGCAAACCGCGTGTGACAGCGAGTGCAGTATGCCCAGCAGCGCGCTGCTGAACGCCTGGGCCGCGATGTACTGGGCCCAAACCATGCCCTCCATCGCCTTGAAGTTGTGAGGATTGTAAGTCGCCTCGCGCAGGTTCTCGGTGACGAGCCTGACGGCTTCGAGGGCCACGGGCGTGCAAGATAGATGCTGCACCCTACCGGCGTAAGCCTCGGAAGCATGTGCGATCGTATCGAAGCCCGTGTAGGCAACGTACTCCGGCGGCTGAGTCATGCATAGTACCGGATCGTTGATGGCGAGCGTCGTCGTCATCGCCCGGTCGAAAGCTACCCATTTGTGCGGTGCCTTCTCGGATGAGAGGTCTGTTATAACGGCGGCCGGCGTCGTTTCAGATCCCGTCCCGACGGTCGTGTTGATCGCAATATGCGGCGGGTTCTCGAGCTTCTCCGAAGCGTTCAATCCCTGGAACTCGTTGATGTTCCGTCCGTCGTGAGCCGCAACCACCCTCGCGCCTTTCGTCGTGTCGTGCGGGCTGCCGCCGCCGATGGACACGAAGCCATCGCACTCACCCTCGGTGAACGCGTTGTAGGCGTCCATCACGTTGTAGTCCTTCGGGTTCGTCTCTACCTTGTCGTAGACTGTAACCGAGACGCCCGCGTTCTCGAAGTTCGTCTTGCACTCGTCGATAATGCCGGTTCCCCGCAGGCCCGTGGTCACGAATAAGACGTGGTTCAAACCCATCGCCGCCGCCTCGGGCCCGGCGTTCTCGTACGCCCCCGCACCTAGCAACGACCTCGGTTGCTTAAAGAATTCCTTTACCGGAAACTCGAACATCTGGGAAGTATCCATAGAATAAACCAGCTCCTTTCCCCACTAGCCATGACTTGTCCCAAAAAATCATTTGCCATTCAAGCATCTGTGATCCAACTATAGGTTATCTCGAAAAACACCCCTTTCGCGCTGCCCTTTCCCTGACAGAGGTTCCTACTATTGCATTTCGTAAAAGGCGCGTCAAGGACGTTTGGATGGATCTCGTTGAAGCAATTATCTCGCTCGTGCTAAACTAAACCGGCGCTTTTTCGAGAAAGGGGAAAGATAGATACTAGACAGCGCGGGTGGTGAAATTTATTCCTCCGTAATCGCATTGACTGTTATCGTGCGACGTTTGCGGGGATCATGTTCTAGCGGGAATATTTCTATGGAAAGGAGGAACGTGAGGCGTATTCAATTAGAGGTGAACGGGGTCACTTACGAACATGAGGTCGAGCCCCGACTGCTATTGGTACATTACTTGCGGGAGGTGTTGAACCTGACCGGGACGATGGTCGGGTGCAACACGTCCAACTGTGGGGCCTGCACGGTGTTGTTGAACGGGGAGTCGGTCAAGTCTTGTACGCTGCTGGCGGTTCAGGCTGACGGTCAGGAACTCTTGACGGTTCAGGGGCTGGCCGAGAACGGCGAGTGGCATCCGATGCAGAAGGCGTTCCACGAGAATCACGGGTTGCAGTGCGGGTATTGCACGCCGGGCATGATCATGGCTTCGGTCAGTATGCTGGCCGAGAACCCAGACCCTTCCGAAGAGGAGATCCGGGAGTCTCTGGAGGGCAACTACTGCCGCTGCACGGGCTACGAGAACATCGTCAAGTCCGTCCAGCAGGCGGCCGGCGAGATGAGCATCCAGGTATCTTCCTAGAGAGGGGATAGAGTGACTGAAGCACCGGAGAAGTACGTCGGCGGCGGCGTACTACGCAAAGAAGACCCGGCCCTGGTAACCGGGAATGCTAATTGGACGGACAACATCAAGCTACCGGGGATGCTGCACGCCTCGATCCTCCGCAGCCCGTTCGCCCACGCAAAGATCACGAACCTGGACGTCTCGGCCGCCCTGGAGCAGCCGGGCGTGGTCGCGGCCTATACGGGCAAGGAGCTGGAGGATGAATGGATGGCGCCGATGCCGTGCGCCTGGCCCGTCACCGAAGACATCAAGATGCCCGACCACTGGCCGCTCGCCAAAGATAAAGTGAATTTCATGGGCGACGCGGTGGCTATCGTGGTCGCGACCGACCGCTACAAGGCCCAGGACGCCCTGGAGCATATCGAAGTGGACTACGAGCCGCTCGACGTGGTTATGAATATGGAAGACGCCCTCGCTGACGGGTCGCCGCTGGTACACGAGGATTTGGGTACCAACGAATCCTACGTGTGGCCGTTGGAGACCGGGGACATCGAGGATGCTTTCGAGAAGGCGGACGTGGTCGTCAAGGAGCGCTACATCCAGCAGCGGCTCATTCCGAACGCTATCGAGCCGCGGGCTACCGTCGCGTATCCGGAGCCGGCGAGCGACGGTGTAGTTCTGTATAGCACCACCCAGATCCCACACATATTGAGGTCCGTGCTCTCCGCCGTAACGGGTGTGCCGGACCATAAGATCCGGGTAGTCGCCCCGGACGTCGGGGGCGGGTTCGGCTCCAAGCTCAACTTCTACGTCGAAGAGGCTTTGACCGCGGTCCTGGCCCGCAAGCTCGGGGCGCCGATCAAATGGGTCGAGGATCGCTCCGAGAACTACATGGCGACCATTCACGGACGGGACCAGATCCAGGACATAGAACTCGCCGCCACGAACGAGGGCGAAATTCTCGGCCTCCGCGTCAAACTTCTGGCGGATATGGGCGCGTACATGCAGCTCGTCACACCGGGCATCCCGATCCTCGGGGCTTTCGTATACCCCGGCGTCTACAACTTCGG
>JBARZO010000199.1:0-2029 GCA_049650165.1 Rubrobacteraceae bacterium | reverse complement strand
CTGCCGGTGGAGATTTTGCGGCCCGCGCTCACCGTCGAAGAGCAGGTCGAGTGCTACGGGGAGCAGATGCGTACCTGCAACCCGGACTTGTGCTGCCAGATCCGCAAGATCGAACCCTTGCAGCGGGCGCTCCAGCGCTACGACGCCTGGATGACCGGTATCCGTCGCGTGCAGACTCCGCAGCGGGCCGATACGAAGGTCGTTTCTTGGGAGGAGCGCTACGGGGCGGCCAAGATAGCGCCGCTCTCCCACTGGACGGAAGAGCAGGTGTGGGCGTACAACCGGGAGCACAACGTCCCGGTAAATCCGCTTTTGCATCAGGGTTACAAGAGCATCGGGTGCGAGCCGCAGACCCGTCCGGTGCATCATGACGAAGACCCCCGTGCCGGCCGCTGGACGGGGCTGGACAAGACCGAGTGTGGCATACACTTCGTCGGGGGAGAGTCGCGCCGTGAAGTCTCTTAGAGAGAATCAGAACCTCAACAACGTAGAAAAGATAAAACTGGAGCGTCACCCGCTGGAGGTGCGTCAGTCCATCATCGACACCTACTCGAAAGAGGGCGTTGAGTCGCTGCAAGCTGTTCATGGTGAGATGGAGCGCCTGAAGTGGGTCGGGGTGTATCCGCAGAAGCAGGGCGGAGACGCCTTCATGATGCGGTATAAGGTTCCCGGCGGGGTTTTGAAGGCAGATCAGGCACGGGTGTTGGGTGAGGTCGCTATGGAGTTCGCCTGCGGGCCGATCTCGAATCCCGTATTCGGTGATGCGTTCCTGGACATAACGACTCGGCAGACGGTGCAGATGCACTGGCTCCGGATCGAGGACATACCGGAGATCTGGCGCAGGTGGGAGGAGGTCGGCATGACGACCGTGCAGGCCTGTGGCGACTCGGCCCGCAACGTCCTCTGCTGCCCGGTTTCGGGCCTCGATCACGAGGAGGTTATAGACGCCTATCCCGTGGCCCAGGCGATCAACAACTACTTCACCGGCAACCGGGAGTACGCGAATCTGCCGCGGAAGTTCAAGATGAGCATTACGGGTTGTTTGGAAGACTGCGCCCAGGCGGAGATCAACGATATCGGGATGCTTCCCGCTCGCCTCGAAGACGGCACGATCGGCTTCAACGTACGCGTCGGCGGTGGTCTCTCCGACGGGCCACGGATGGCATCGGATATAGACGTGTTTGTAAGGCCGGAGGAAGCTGTTGAGCTTACGCGGGGCATCGCCCAGGTCTTTGGCGAGCTTGGCAATCGGGAGAACCGCTGGACGGCCCGGATGCGCTATCTGGTACAGGAGATCGGTCCGGAGAAGTTTCGCGAAGAGTTGGATAAGCGCACGAACTTCGAGCTTACGCCCGCCGGCGAGGACCTCACAAAGCATTACCGCGGAGATCACGTCGGCGTCCATCGACAGAAAGAGGATGGACTCTACTACGTCGGCCTCAACGTCACCGTCGGGCGTATGAGCGGCGAGAGCTTTATAGAGGCGGCCCGGCTCGCGGAGGAGTACGGGGATGGAGAGATTCGGCTGGCGACCGATCAGAACCTCATTATCACCGGCGTGCCGGAGGAGAAGCTGGACGACCTGCTCGCCGAGCCCCTCCTGGAGAAGCACTCGCCCAACCCCGGCTCATTCGAGCGGGGCGTCGTGTCCTGCACCGGCAGCGAGTTCTGCCGCTTCGGTATCGTGGAGACGAAAGTTCGCGCTGCCGAGTGGGCGAAGGAGATGGACGAGCGGGTTGGAGACGTAGGCCAGGAGGCCGTGAGGATGCACTTCTCCGGCTGCTCGGCGTCTTGCGCACAGCCTCAGATCGGGGACATAGGTTTCCGGGGCGAGACGGCGAAAAAAGACCGCCAGATCGTCGAGGGTGTAGACATTGGCCTCGGCGGGTCTCTCGGCAAGGACGCCGCATTCATAGACTGGGTCGAGGGCGCGAAGCCCGCCGAGGAGGTCCCGGATGCTCTGGAGAGCGTATTCCAGCGTTTCAAAGAAGAACGGCGCGAGGACGAGCGCTTCCATGAATGGGCACGG
>JBARZO010000198.1:0-2165 GCA_049650165.1 Rubrobacteraceae bacterium | reverse complement strand
ACCCAGGCATGCGCACGTTCCACTGTATAGCTGCCTTGCCAGGAGATCGGGAGTGATCTTGTGACTGGCTCAGTAAGGATGTTGGCAACGACATGGGCAAGCTCTCCGTCGTCGCGTGAGAGCGAATGCCAGCCCTCAACCAGGAGGCGATTTGTCTCGAATGTGCAGGCCTCACAGACCATCGCAATCTATTCTACTTGTCGCCGGCCCTGTCGAGCTGGTACAGAAAACATTATAGACTTCGATGAAATTAGCTGTTTATTGAAATTCTGTCTGCAGTTTTATCTCCGGTATACAATAAAGTCGAAACTTTAGTGACATGTGGCGGCTAGAGCAAGGAGTAAGCGATGTACGCGAGCGTGGTGGAGCTCAAAGTTTGGCCAGCGGACGTGGAGGAGATGGTTCGGGTATATCGTTACCATGTGGTTCCCGATATAAAGCAGCAGCCGGGATTCAAAGGTGCTTACCTGTTTACGGATCGCGGGGCTGGGTTGGGAACCTCTATAGTTCTGTGGGAGACGGAAGGGGACCGGGAAGCGGGGGAGTTCAGCGAGTTTCATCAGGAGCAGGCCAGCCACTTCGCCGACCTGTTCAACGAAACGCCGGTCCGCAAGCACTATGAGGTTAGTGTCATTGTGTAAGAATTTCTTGCTTACCATTCTGCTACAAAAGATATAATGGGGTGAGTTCGAGAGGGGTTTGCCCTCTGCGACGGGGAAAGGCAGCAGTTTCGGAAGGAGCGTAAGGATGGATGTCAAGGCAGCCAGGGTCCGGCACGATGAGCTGGGTCTCAGCAACGACGACCTGCTGAAGATGTATGAGACCATGCTACTCTCACGCCGGGTAGATGAGCGGATGTGGGTCCTCAACCGCCAGGGCAAAGCGGCGTTCGTCATCTCCTGTCAGGGCCAGGAGGGCGCACAGGTCGGGGCGGCTTACAACCTCCGTCCCGGTTACGACTACGTCTATCCCTACTACCGGGACTTTGGGATCACTACACTACTTGGACAGACGCCACGAGATCACTTCCTGAGCCTGCTGGGCAAAAAGGAGGATCCCAACAGCGCCGGGCGCCAGATGCCGGGACATTTCTCTAGCCGAGAACTGAACATCGTGACGGCTTCGGCCCCGGTAGGCGTTCAGTACCCGCAGGCTACGGGAACGGCGCTCGCGTTCAAGATGCGTGGGGAGGACGGCGTGGTGCTGACCAGCGGCGGTGAAGCCTCCACCAGCAGCGGGGATTGGCACGAGGCGATGAACTTCGCCGGTATCCACGATCTGCCCGTTGTTTTCCTGATAGAGAACAACATCTACGCCATCTCCGTCCCCCAAAAACTGCAGGTCTCGGGCTCCATCGCCGGACGCGCCGCGGGATACGGATTCCCCGGTGTAGAGGTGGACGGCAACGACGTGTTGGCCGTCTACGAGGCGGCAAAGGAAGCTGTTGATAGGGCACGTAGCGGAAATGGTCCAACCCTTATAGAGGCAAAGACCTATCGCCTCACTGCCCATTCATCCGACGATGACGACCGGCGCTACCGCGAGCGCGATGAGGTCGAGGATTGGCGCAAGAAAGATCCCATAGTCCGCTACGAGCAATACCTCGAAGAGATCGGGCTGCTAGACGAGGAGAAGAAAGAAGAGGTAGAGGATCGTATAAAAGAGACGGTGGCTGAAGCCAGCGATTATGCCAAACAAGCGCCACACGCCGACCCCGAAGAAGCTCTATCGGGCGTCTACGCGGAGGTGTGAGGGTGGCCACCAAGAACTTGCTCCAGGCGATTCACGAGGGATTGGCCGAGGAGATGCGTTACGACGAAAGTGTGATGGTTCTCGGTGAAGACGTAGGCCATGCCGGTGGTGTGTTCCGGGTGACACAGGGACTTCAAGATGAGTTCGGCCCGGCACGGGTAATGGATACGCCGCTGGCTGAGAGCCTGATCGTTGGCGCTGCTATCGGACTCTCCGTAAATGGCATGCGCCCGGTGGCCGAGATACAGTTCGCCGACTTCATCCCACCGGCCTTCGACCAGATCGTCAACGAAGCCGCCAGGTTCTATTATCGCTCCAATGGCGACTGGAACGTCCCCATAACCATCCGCATCCCCTACGGCGTCGTGCCCGGCGGCGCACTCTACCACTCCCAGAGCGTCGAGGCCTGGTTC
>JBARZO010000197.1:0-1574 GCA_049650165.1 Rubrobacteraceae bacterium | reverse complement strand
TATCTCCTCGCAATCTACAAATCTCGCGCAGGGCGCGCCCTGCGAGCGCCGAATTTGGCATTCCCTGCCGGGAAGACTGGACTTCCCGCGCCGAAAGAACCCGCTCCCGGATAGCTTTCGAGGGCTCCACGGGTTTCTCACTCCTCAACTCTTCGCGCGTCAGGCGTGGAACGTCCACGAATAGATCCAGACGGTCCAGCAGGGGTCCGGAGATGCGTCCCTGGTAGCGTTCGATCTGCCCCGCCGAACAACTACAGGTCCGCCGATGATCCCCGGCATAACCGCAAGGACACGGGTTCATCGAGCACACGAGCGTCGTCCGGGCCGGGTAGCTGAGCGTCGCCGCAACCCGCGAGATCGTCACGTGGCCGTCTTCGAGCGGCTGGCGCAGAACCTCCAACGTCTGACGACTAAACTCGGGGAACTCATCCAGAAAAAGAACTCCATGATGCGCCAGCGAAACCTCTCCCGGACGCGGGTTGCTTCCACCCCCGGCGAGCCCGGAGGTCGAGATCGTGTGGTGCGGCGCCCGGAAGGGTCTGGTCTCCAACAAGCCCCCATCCGCATCACCCGCGGCGCTGTAGATCTTCGTGACCTCTATACTCTCCGGGGTAGTCAAGGGCGGCAGGATACCCGGCAGCCGACGCGCCAGCATAGTCTTCCCCGAACCTGGCGGACCACTGAGTAATATATTGTGGCCCCCGGCGGCCGTCACCTCCAAAGCTCGTTTGGCGAATCCCTGGCCCGCCACGTCAGCGAAGTCGTTTTCCGTTTCCGGATCGGGAAGCGCGGAAGATCTCCCATTCTCAGAGGGTTGCGCCGAAACTATCTTCTCCCCACCTTTCAGGAACTCGACGGCCTCTTGTAGACTCTTTACGCCAAAGACTTCCACCCCACCGATAGAAGCTGCCTCTGGTGCGTTTTCTTCCGGGAGTACCAGCCGGGAGAGGTTTCCACGACGGGCGGCTTCGGACATCGAGAGTGTGCCCCGTATTCCGCGCAGACCCCCGTCGAGAGAGAGCTCACCGACCACACCGACATTTCCCAAGTTCTCCGCCGGTAGCACGCCGGAGACCGCAAGTACCGCGAGTGCTATTGGCAGATCAAAAGCCGGACCCTCTTTACGCAGGTTGGCCGGAGCCAGGTTCACGATTACTTTTTTGGTCGGAAACTTGTATCCACTGTTAGTAACAGCAACCTTTACCCGCTCTCGCGCCTCCTGGACCGCCGCGTCCGGCAACCCTACTATCGAGAACCCGGGAAGCCCGGCGCTGACATCCACTTCGACCTCGACCGGTACGGCGTCTATACCTAGAAGCGTGAAACTCCAGGCTCGACAAACGGACATTATTTAGAACGTCCTATTTCCGAGATAGGTTTGATTTTCCCTCCGTAGACCGATCTACGCCGTAAGTGCCAAATAAGTCTATATCAATGGGGCTTTTTTTGATACGGCAAAATATTTGGCGCTTGGATGCTTAGAAAGCATCTCTCACGAGCGTGATACTGGGCGACCCACCGCAGTCTAGTATGCCAACGACATCGAAACGTAGTTCTTCGAACTCCGGCCGGCA
>JBARZO010000196.1:0-4867 GCA_049650165.1 Rubrobacteraceae bacterium | reverse complement strand
AAATCTGACAGGCAGTTTTATACCCATCTACGAGATAAATCACGGTAAATAGACACACGATCCTGCCCCACAGAGGCAAAATCTCCCCAGGTAACAGAACTTTCGAGTGGCTCCCAGCGAGATTGGTCTTTCGCCAGGAACGTTATTGAATATGTTGGAGCCTGAGAACCTGACCGGGAAATTTGCGACGAAGCATCCGCCTGCCAGATGCCGGCTCCCGTGCGCGCCTGGACTGGACGTATCGCTTGTAACTTCTGGTTTTCCTATAGCGTGTAATCTATGTCGCGGTGGTAACGACCGCCGGTTCGTCCCCCGAGAAACGCGCCGAGTAAGGCTATCAATACGGCTGCGACCAGGATACCTATACCTATAGCTCCCTGTGTGACGAGGTTGTTAAAGGTGGGAAGTACGCTTCCCTGGACAAAACCCTGCATATTCTCCGCGACCGCCGTTGGCAGGAAGCTGCTAAAGATACCGCCGGCCAGCAAGAACAAAATACCCGCGATAACGGTCCAAATGATCAGCATGGCCCCGTTGAGTCCACCGTCGAAGCGAGCCAGCCGTCCCGATACGTAGCCGCCGAAGAAGTACATCAGAAATAGCACGATCCCCACGATGATCAGGCCCGTTATGGCCGTCGTACCGAGGGTGTCGCCACTGAGATCAAACGATATCCCAAGCCCAAACAATATGCTCGCTGGTATTAGAGCCAGCACTGCACCGGCAACGAGGGCGAAGATAAACCCGACAAAGCTCGCGAGCCAGTCCGTACCGCCGTAGATATCGCGCAGACGCGCCTCACGCTCTTCCATGGCCTCGAAGTAACCGCCCGCTGGCGCGCCAGTCGAGCCCTGACCTCCCGCGGGCCGCATAACCCGGGTTCCCGGGTCTTCGTCTTGAGTCTTCCTGCGGTCTGAGCGGCGGGTGCCGGCCTCTCCACCACCGGTTTGCTGCTCCGGGATTTGTCGGGTCTCTTCTTCTCTATCCGGCGCCTGCTGTTGGGTCTTCTCGTCATCGTCGCCGAGGGGGCCAGATCTACGGCGCTCCCTGGATCTATCGTTCGAACTCTCGCTCATCTGTCTCCCTAGCAATCGCTTGCTGTGCTACCCGGGAATTCTACCCCGATCTCGAAGCGCATACCGGCTACCCGTTACGCACCGCACTCCGTTCGTGTACGCTTCGGGTGTGGGGGGCCTTTTGTGGCCCGCTTTTGTCCAACTGGACAAAAATCTCTCCCTTTCGACCTGACCGGACTATACGCCGGGCCATATCCAACCACCATACTCGTCCATATCATAGCCGATGATGCTGCGGGCAGGTTTCCCGCGGAGAGACGCTCAGCAAACTATACAGGAGGTTTTCTTGGATCCCACTGCAAAACAGGCCGTACTGACCCAGGCTCACGAGGCCAACGTAAAGTTTATCCGGCTGCAGTTCACGGATATATTGGGGACGCTAAAGAGCTTCGCCATCACGGTCGAAGAGCTAGAAGACGCCCTCGACGGCGGCATGGGCTTCGACGGAAGCTCCATTACCGGATATCAGGATATCGAAGAGTCGGACATGATCGCCATGCCGGACCCGGGTTCGTTCCAGATCATCCCCTGGAGCCCGTCAGAAGAGCCTACGGCCCGCATGATTTGTGATGTCCAGACCCCCGACGGCGACCCGTACGTCGGTGACCCGCGCTACGTCTTGAAGCGCGCCCTGGAGCGGTCCAAAGAGATGGGCTTCGACAAGTTCTACGTCGGCCCGGAGCTGGAGTTCTTCTACTTCAAAGACCCCTACAACACCGAGCCCCTCGACTACGGTGGCGACTTCGACCTGACGACGCTCGACGCGGCGACCAGCCTCCGGCGGGACACGGTACAGACGCTGCAGCAGCTCGGCATCAAGGTCGAGTATTCCCACCACGAGGTCGGCGTTTCGCAGCACGAGATCGACCTGCGCTACGATGACGCCCTCTCGATGGCCGACAAGGTGATGACCTACAAGACGGTCGTCAAGGAGATCGCCACCCGCCACGGCGTCTACGCCACGTTCATGCCCAAGCCACTGATGGACCAGAACGGCTCCGGTATGCACACCCACCAGAGTCTCTTCACCGACGGCAAGAACTCGTTCTTCGACGCGGACTCCGACGATTACCTGTCCGACGAAGCCAAGGCGTTCATCGCCGGGCAGCTCCGGCACGCCCGGGAACTTTCGATCATCTTCGCCCAGCACGTGAACTCCTACAAGCGACTGGTCCCCGGCTACGAAGCCCCGGTCTACATCGCCTGGAGCCGCCGCAACCGCTCGGCTCTGGTACGGGTGCCCGGCTTCCACCCCGGCGAGGAAAAAGCCACGCGTATGGAGCTACGCTGCCCCGACCCGGCGGCGAACATCTACCTCGTCCTAGCCTCACTCTTGCACGCGGGCCTCGAAGGTATCGAGAAGGGCTACGAGCTATCCGAGCCGATGGAGCGAAACCTGTACAACCTCACCCCCGAAGAGCGGGAGAAGATGGGAATCGAGAGCCTACCCGCCGACCTGGGCGAGGCGATCCGGGCCGCAGAGGACTCCGAGATTCTGCACAAGGCACTCGGCGAGCACTGCTTCACCCGCCTGCTCGACCTCAAGCGCGAGGAGTTCGAGGACTACCGCATACAGGTAACGCCTTACGAGCTGGAGAAATTCCTGCCGATTCTGTAAGAGGTTCAGCCGGTCAGTAGATCAGGCTGTCAGTTGTATGGGGCGCGGCGAGAGTCGCGCCCTTTTCTATGTCTACACCCAAGCTAACCGATAGCGCACTAGCTTTTTCTGGAGCGGTAGAAGCGGTCTAGTCGCCATGGACTCACACCGGTAGCGTAAGCCGTCTGCATGAACCCCCAGAGAAGCAGGGTGCGTAAAGCTTTTCCCCTCCAGCGACGACCCGAGCTTACCACCGGGCCGGGTAGGTAGGCCGTCTTTCCGTATTTCTCCATCCTTTGTACGAAGACAATATCTTCCATTATCGGAATGGCCGGGAAGCCGCCAAAGGCATCGTACGCGTCTCGTCTAACAAAGAGTGCCGAATCCCCGTAATATCGTTTTCTGCGACGATTGAGCGGAGCAAGAAACTCCAGCCAGAGCCCGAGCACTCCACCACCCGGGTAACGTAAGCGGAAGTTACCACCGATGTACCCGGCATTTATGGAACCCTCCACCTGGGCCGACACGTCGTGCGGCGGCAATACGTCAGCGTGCAGAAAAAGCAGTACGTCGCCGGTAGCCACTCGCGCCCCGGCCCGGAGTTGCATACCACGACCCGAGTCGGAGACCGTTAGACACGCGCAGCGGGTGGCAAGTTCCTGTGTACCATCCGTCGATCCTCCATCGGCGATTACGACCTCGTGTATGCCAGGGATCGCTTCGAGCCGTGTGAGTAGACGTTCCAGATTCTGTGATTCGTTGAGGGTTGGGATTATCGTGGAGATCTTCATATTCGGGCTTACAGAGGCTACTCGGAGTCTACAATCGGATGTTTTTTGACCGGTGGCGAATCCAGGGCGGGTTCGCCGTCCTCAACGAACGTTTTGAGGCCCGGCGGCTGCAAACGTGCGCCGCCCCGCAAGTAGATCAAGGTGATGACCAACATCCCGGCCAACATAAGACCGAGCACGATCCAGTATCCGGCGTGTAGTCCTGCCAGAAGACTCTCACCGCCGGACCCGTAAAATTTAGCCACGTAGACGAGGATCGGGCCGACGGTATAGGCGCTTGCCAGGCGCAGCAGCTCGACCAGCGCGATGGCGCGGCCTACCAACATGGGCGGAACGCTGAGTGCAGCCATCAGCATACCCGGGGTTACGGTCAGGCTCGCGCCCAGACCGAGGGCGGCGGCGATGACGAGTATCCGGACGTCCCCAGTCTCGGACGTTATGCCGGTGAGTCCCCAGGCTGCCAGGGAGAGCGAAATCATACCGAACAGCGGCATCGTCAAGATCCAGCGGCTGGACAGCACGAAGCCGACGAGCAAAGCCCCGACAATACCCATAACGAGCTCCGGCCAGAAGAGGAAACCCGCCGCCGGGGCTTCCAAACCGCGCACGCGCTCCAGAAACAGCAACGTCAATTCCATCAGGCCCGTAAAAGCGGCCCCCGAGATGACAGCGGCGAGAATTCCCATTAAGGGGAACGTGGTGGTCAGAGGTTTCACAGGCATCAGCGCCTCGCTCCGCATGCCCTCTAAGACGACCAAAGCGAACAGCATCAGAAAACCCAGGGAAGCCGGGACGTAGAACGCCGGAGACCCGGCCCCGGACCCCAGAAGGGCGCCGACGCCTACAAACGACAGCCCGGCCCCACCGGCGGAGAGAACCAGGGCTGAGGAGTCTATCCGGGCGCCGGGGTTTAGGGGTCCTCTTTCGGCGAGCGAGAGTAAGGCCAGCACGAGCGTCGCCGCGCCGATGATCGCGGTTGCGAGGAACATCATACGCCACGCGCCGGTCATGGCGACGTAGCCTCCGACCAGCGGCCCCGCCGTGACGGCCCCGAAGAGTCCTATGACGACGGCGGGAATGGTCGTCTTTAGCCGGAGAGCGGGGAACCCGGTTACGAGTGGCGGGAGGGCCGCGACGAGCAGTAATCCGGTCGCCAGGCCCTGAAGGGTGTGGCCCAAGATCAGGACCGTCAAGTTTGGTGCTAGAAAACCTGCGAGCGAGCCGATGACGAACATGCTCTGGTAGGTCGCAAAGAGCGGTCGGTTCCCGTAGCGTTGGGCCAGGTCGGCGGCCAGAACCGCCCCGAGGGCCAAGGCCGCGTTGCTGAATATGGAAACCCAGGAGATGATCTCCGGGCTCGTATCGAGGCTTTCGGCGATTGTGGGCTTTAGCAGGCCCAGGGC